>JBDUDE010000440.1:0-23352 GCA_040003105.1 Mucilaginibacter sp.
CCCGGAACATCTAATACACTCCCTCTTTTATCATGGACAGATGGCAACAATAACAAAATGCCCTCTACCCGTTTCCTTGAAAGTGGCTCGTACTTAAAGCTTAAAAATGTGCAGTTGGGTTATAGGTTGAGCAAAAATGCTTTAAGCAGCCTGGGGGTATCGTCGGTGCGTGTATACGTTAGCGGCCAAAACCTGCTAACCTTCACTAAGTACACCGGCCTCGATCCTGAACAGTATAACAACAGCAACAATGGCAGCACGGTAACGGCTGTGGGTATCGACTGGGGAACTTATCCATCGGCACGTACCATAACATTTGGTGTTAACGCTAATTTCTAACCTAAAATAAATAGAGAGATGAAAGCAAAATATATATGTATTTATTTAAGCGCCTCCTTGTTATTTGTAGCAAGCGGGTGCAAAAAATTCCTGGAGCAACCGGTGCTTGGCCAATACCAGGGTGATAATTTTTTCACCAACGATGCCAATGCTAAACTGGGGGTTAATGCGGCCTATTCGCCGCTTGCCTTTACCGACGCGTCCTCGAACACGCTATGGGTTTTAGGCGATCTGGCTTCGGACGATGCGATAAAAGGCAGCAGTGATGGCGACCAGGGCGATTTCCTGAATATCCAGAATTTTAATATCAATCCCAGCAATTCGGCTGTTGAAGGCCTTTGGAAAAGATATTATGACGGCATTTTTAAATGCAATGTGGTTACTGACGGATTAACTGCAGCTAATAAGGCCGTTTCTGACGCAGTTAGGACCGATGTTGTTGGGCAGGCCCAATTTTTACGCGCATGGTACTATTTTAATTTAACAGTAGTTTATGGCGATGTTGTGTTACATTTAAAAGTAGAGACACCCGAGGAACTGCAAAGCCCGGCCCTGCCGCAAGCGCAGATTTACGCCCAGATAGAAAAAGATTGTATCGCCGCCGCCGCTGCTTTGCCAGTAAGCCGTACCGGTAACGATGTTGGCCGCGTAACCAAAGGCGCTGCACTGGCGCTATTGGCTAAAACTTATTTGTTTGAAAAGAAATGGGCGCTTGCTGCATCAACCGCACAGGCTGTCGAGGCGTTGGGCGTTTATAGCTTATTGCCTTCTTTTGCCGATAACTTCAGGGCGGCCACTAAAAATAATGCTGAAGGCGTGTTTTCAATTCTTCATACATCGGGTTTGGTTCCGTACCAGGGCAATAACTTGAATGCATGGTTTGGGCCACGTCCGCTGAATGGTTATGGGTTTTATTTACCAACACAAAGCCTGGTTGATAATTTTGAAACCGCACCAGGTGGTGCGGTTGACCCGCGACTTGATTATACAGTAGCGAGGCAGGGGCATTCCTATTTCGATGTGCCTTTTGATCCAGCATGGACAAGTACCGGTTATGTAAGTAAAAAACATACCCAGCCTTTATCAGAAATCCCTGTAAGCATCAGGGGCGATGGTAATTTAAATTACCAGGCTATAAGGTTTGCCGAAGTGTTGCTTATTGAAGCAGAAGCATTAAACGAATCAGGCGGCAGCGCGGCCGCATTGGTTCCGCTGAATAAGGTAAGGAAACGCGCCCGCGAAAGTTACCTGAATGATTCGTCTCTTCCCGGGTTTGGTACCGTTCCAACAGGCTTATTGCCGGACGCTACCGTTACCGACCAGGCGCAACTTCGCGACATCATCCGCAGGGAAAGACGCTCTGAACTGGCACTGGAGTTCCATCGTTTTTTTGACATTATACGATATGGTCAGGCTTACGCCATCGATGCGCTTAAAAATAAACCAAACTTTAGCTTTAGTAAAAACCAGTTTTTCCCGATACCGGAAAGCGAAAGGCAGACTAATTTTAAATTGGGTAAGTAATTATGAAATTTTAAATTTTTAACAATGAGAAAGATGAAAAATTCTATTGCAGCAATCATTGTTTTGATCGTCGCGATAACCTCCATACAATCGTGCAAAAAAAGCAGCGAGAAGGCAAATTACAATTCCGATAAATCAAAACTAAGCGTAAAAATTGATTCATTAACAGCCGTGTACAACGCAGCCGTTGAAGGGAAGCAGGCCGGGGATTATTCGCCGGGTTCAAAGGCGGTTTTGCTTACAGCGCTCAACTTAGCCAAAGAGGTTAAAACCGGGCAGTTCACGCAACAGCAGGTTAATAACGCTGCGGCAAACCTTATGCGTGCTGCTACTCAATTCAGCGTCAATTTGATCCAGCAGATATCGGCCGCAAACCTGGTTGCCTCCTGGACCTTTAATGGTAACGCCAACGACGTGTCAGGCAACGGCAACGATGGTACGTTAAAAACAGGCTGGGTTGGCCCTTACGGGGTTGCACCAACAGACGGCGCTACCTTACCTGTTTTGGTTGCCGACCGTTACGGGGTTGCAAACAGCGCTTATGATTTTAACAACGCAGCCTATGTCGAGGTGCCTTACCAGGCATCACTGCGCCCGGCCAGTTTTACCATTTGCGCCTGGATTAAGCCGAAAGAGGCAAGTAACGGAAATTATATTTTCTCGCTCGACCGCTGGAATGGCTATAAATTTCAATTGCAGGGCGGAAACCTGCCTTTCCTTACAGTAATGACCAGTACCGGAGATCACGATCAGGATGACGGCGGAGCTTCTGTGCAACTAGGACAATGGACGCAGGTGGTTACCAGCTTTACGAACGGCACCATGAAATTTTATATTAACGGTGCCCTGGTGAAAACCGCTAACATTACCGGCGACCCTACAACTTTGGTTTCGCCACCCCCTATAGCCATTGGCAATGAGCTTCCAAAGGCATCGTACAACCTGGCTGATCCAAACAGTTCGCGGGCTTATTACGGTGGTAATTTCTTTATAGGATCAATTGATGACCTGCACCTTTATAACAAGGTTTTAAGTGATACGGAAGTTAAATCGCTGTATACCATGGAGCAACCATGATAGCAATTGATCAAACAAAAGCCGGGAAAACGGTTTTATGTAAAGGAAATTAACCATGATTGAGATTTAGTTGGTTGATATTCAAGGTTAAGTAAAGAGAGCACCCGTTAAGGGTGCTTTTTTGTGCACGTAACCTTTAACGCGCACCGTGATACCTAAATTTAGCGATACCGTACCGATTTCGTAAGATGGCCGGACTGGACTAAAGAAATTCAGCCAGGCTATAATCAATATCACAAAAGCGATGTATTACGGCTTCTGAATTCTTTGGGCGGTATGCCATTTTTATTTTTAAATAATCGCGAGAAATAGAATATAGACTCGAAACCTGTTTGGAAAGCAATTTCGTTAATGGTTAAATTGGTGGCAATCAGTAATTCTTTTGCTTTATCTAGTCGCAGGTCAAGCTGGTATTGATTGGGGGATAACCCCGTAACTTGTTTAAAGAGTTTCCTGAATTTTGAATAGCCCATCGGTAGTTCCTTTACCATTTCTTCTAAATTAATTGGCTTTTCAATCGATTCCTGTAGCAGGAATTTAGCTTTTGAAATCAGCCTTGTTAGGTTATCGGTAGCATAAGCGTGGTATTTGTTTACTGCATTTAATAAACCCAATATCTGCAGGGTAGTACCGGTAATCATTTGCCGGTAGCCGGGTTCGGCTGCTGCCACAGTTTTTATAAGCGTGTGAAAAAGTTGCAACAGATCTTCGTTCATGCCCACATCAATAAACGGGTTATCTGCACTGAATATGCCATTTTGCATAAGCTCGTCGGGATAGCGCCCATTAAACCCTACCCAATACTCTTCCCAGCCCGATTGAGGGTGAGGCTTATAACGGTGCCAAACCCCGGGGAAGAGAAAAAAACAGGTACCTGCTTTAATAGCCCGGGCTTTGGTTTTTGCTGATTCGAGCACGCCCCCGCCCCGGGTTATAAAAACTATATAATAGCCGTCAAGAATCCGCCCCTTATCCCAGGTAAAGGAATGACCCATCGGGTGAGCGCGGTTGTCAGGGTAGCTTTTATTAGGTGCTGCCTTCGCCGAGCCTACCGTGGTCACAAAAAAGCCCCATTCCTTTTCCGTATTTCCCACATTAATGTATTTGCGATAGTTCTGCATTTATACTTAAATAATTTTAAATAGTTTATCAAATAGGTTAAATGTAATTCGTCGCAAATTATAGATGCTGTTTAACTATTCGCCAAGTAGTATCAAATGTATCAACTCAAATATCAAAAAGTATAAATATTTGCCGTTTTTGTTAAAGTAAAAAATCATACCGGTTGTTTAGGTTTGTTCTAACCAATTATTTATACCAAACCAATTATTTATGAATACTGCGATAACACCGTTACAAGTTGATTTTTATCAAAAAAATGGCTACCTGATTATTGAGGATTTCCTTAACAGCGCCGAACTGGAATTATGGCGTGATGCCGTAACGACCGCCGTGAACGAAAGAAATGGCCAGAAAATTCCCGGTAAAGCAGGTAAGACCGGTGAAGATGATGGTATTAACAAGGACGCTGAGTACCTGGCGAAAGTTTTCGACCAGCTGATAAACCTCTGGCAAACCAATGAAAAGGTTAAGGAGCTGATGTTTAACCCTGCAATAGGGGAGATGGCAGCTAAACTGGCACAGGTTGACGGCATACGGATTTGGCACGACCAGGCTTTGTTTAAAAAGCCATGGGGCAACCCCACATCCTGGCACCTTGATACACCGTTTTGGTCGTTTTCTGATCGCAGGGCGCTATCTATTTGGGTCGCGCTTGATGATGCCACTTTAGAGAACGGTTGCCTTTTCTTTATGCCAGGCTCGCACAAAGAAACAAATTTTGAAAACCCCGGGATAGGCAGAAATATGGACTCCATATTTACATTTTACCCTTCGTTCATAACCTCGCCATCGGTAGCTGCGCCAATGATGGCTGGCAGTTGCTCGTTTCATAACGGTCTCACCATACATGGCGCCCATGCAAATATGACGCCATGGTCGCGCAGGGCCATGACTTGCGCTTATATGCCCGATGGCAATACATTTAATGGCGTACAAAATATACTAAGCGACGAGGAAATTAAAAGGTTAAAAATTGGCGATTTATTGAATAACGACCAACAAACGCCGCTTATTTACAGCAGCCTATAAGACAGTACATGATGGCTGGGAATTCATAATCATTTAGTTTAGGTAACTATTTAGAAATATAAACCTGTTTTACTTTCTAAAAACTACAACTATTTGAATATGAAAGATATAAATCCTGGCATAAAAGTTAGCTACTGCACTTTTAAGAAGCTGACGAGGATAAACGTCCTGTTACTATTAAGTCTTCCGGGAATAGCTGCAAATAGCCAACCCGTAACGAAGATAGACCGTAAGGCCTTAGTGACGCGGCATAATATAACCATCACCGATAAAAACCTTGAGGGCCCAGCACAAGTCGGCAATGGCCATTTTGCTTTTGGATTTGATATTACCGGTTTGCAAACTTTTTCAAAAGGCGCCAATACCATGTCCGACTGGGGCTGGCACAAATTCCCGACCCCAAACGGGCAAACCCCGGCCGACTATAAAGGACAGGAGTGGGACACGCAGGGACGGATGGTTAGATATGACCTCCCGAACCCAGACCAGAAGGATCTTGCCAAATGGATGATAGCAAACCCGCAGCGGATCAACCTGGGGCGCTTTGGATTTATATTACAGAAAAAAGATGGCTCGATAGCGGTACTTGAAGATTTAAAAAATCCCCTGCAAAAATTAGATCTCTGGACAGGGATTGCCACAAGCTCGTTTGAGGTGGATGGTAAAACTGTGAAGGTAACCACCATAGGCCACCCTGGCCAGGATGCCATTGCGGTACACGTAGAGGCGCCCGACCTTAACGATGGGCAGATCGGCTTCTTTTTAGAATTTCCATATGCCTCGCACAATGAGTTTGGCAACGGCGCCGACTGGAGCAACCCCGATAAACATCAAACACAAGCTGATTTAAAAAGCAACAGCGCGGTTTTTCACCGTACAATGGACGATTTTAAATTTGATGTGAATTTAAAATGGGCTAATGGTGCAACCATAAAAAACATAAAGCCACACAGGTATGAACTAATGCCAACGGGTGAAAACCATGTTGATATTGTATTATCGTTTTCAAAAACACCTGTAAAAGCTGCATTGCCAAGCTTTGCCCAGACCAGGCTGGCAAGCGAAATTAGTTGGCCGAAATTTTGGAACAGCGGTGGGGCAATTGACCTGTCGGGCAGCAAAGACCCGCGATGGATGGAATTGGAGCGCCGGATAGTATTGTCGCAATATATTATGGCGGTTAACGAGGCCGGATCAACCCCTCCCCAGGAAAGCGGGCTGGTTAACAATGGCTGGTTTGGCAAATACCATTTCGAAATGATATGGTGGCACGAGGCGCATTACGCACTTTGGGGGCGTTTGCCATTAATGGATAGAAGTATGCGGGTTTATGAATCCAACTTAAAGACATCTGAACAACGGGCTAAATTGCAGGGGTATGAGGGTGCGCGCTGGCCAAAAACAGTTGGCGATAATGAACATTGGGAGTGGCCACATGAAATAACGCCGCTGTTAATATGGCAGCAACCACACCCCATTTTTTTTGCTGAATTAGCGTATCGCACCCATCCAACTAAACAAACCTTAGCTAAATGGAGCAAGATAGTAAGGCAAACTGCCGATTTTATGGCCTCCTATCCTTATTATAATAAGGAGCAGGACCGTTACATTTTAGGGTATCCGCTGCAGGTAGTTTCCGAAAATGCAAATCCGCGTACCACCTATAACCCGACTTTTGAGCTGAGCTATTGGCGCACTGGCTTAAAGCTTGCGCAAAAATGGAGGGCGCGTTTAAAGCTACCTGCAAATCCAAAATATGCGGTGGTACTCGCTAAACTATCCAAACTACCTGTTAAGGACGGCATGTACACCTCGTGGGAAAATATCGACTCGATGTGGACCAAATACAATTTTGAGCACCCTGCATTAATTGGTGCCTATGGTGTACTGCCCGGCGATGGGGTCGATATCCCGACGATGGAAAGAACATTCACAGAAGTTGGTAAAACCTGGCGCTTTAACCGTACCTGGGGATGGGATTTCCCGATGCTCGCGATGTGTGCTGCAAAACTCGGCCACGGCGATAAAGCAATTGATTACCTATTGAACTACCCGAGCTTTAAGCTGGATGAACATGGCCTCGTAGGCGGTGGCGGGCCATTTCCTTACTTCCCGGGAAATGGCGGGTTGCTATATGCGGTAGCGATGATGAGTGCTGGCTGGGACGGCACCAAGGACCACAACGCGCCCGGTTTCCCAAAAGATGGGCAGTGGGTGGTTAAATGGGACGGACTTAAACCAGCCTTGTAATTATGTGATTTAAATACTGGCCCTACCGGACACTTAGCGTGCGTTGAAAAAAACAATCACAACCATGACAGTAGATGACGGTTGGAAGAAAAATCGTATTTACCTTGCCATCGCTTAGGCTGTTGTAGCTAACTTTACATTTATAAAACATTAAATCAATTAATACAGTATGTCAGTAATCTCCACACAATTTAAACACGTAAGCTATTTATGGGACGATTCCGTAGCGGCC
Source organism: Mucilaginibacter sp. (assembly GCA_040003105.1). Taxonomy (GTDB): domain Bacteria; phylum Bacteroidota; class Bacteroidia; order Sphingobacteriales; family Sphingobacteriaceae; genus Mucilaginibacter. The sequence continues at coordinate 7,574 of JBDUDE010000440.1, forward strand.
AAATTAGCAGGCAATGAGGTTGCCCTGTTGATATACCGTTCTAACTTGCTTGGGGCGGATTTGAGGCTAACCAACTACGGGGGCGGTAATACATCATGTAAACTGATGGATAAAGACCCTTTAACCGGCAAGGAAGTTGAAGTAATGTGGATTAAAGGCTCGGGTGGCGACATCGGCACGCTGAAAAAAAGCGGGCTTGCCGCATTATATGTCGACAGGCTGCGCAGCCTTAAGAATGTTTACCGTGGCATTGAGCATGAAGACGAGATGGTGGAATTGTTTAACCACAGTATTTTCGACCTTAACTCAAAAGCGCCTTCAATTGATACACCTCTGCATGGCTTTCTACCATTTAAACATATCGACCATTTGCACCCTGATGCGGCGATTGCCATAGCGGCGGCTGCCGACGGAGAGAAAATAACCCGCGAACTTTTTAACGGTACCATAGGCTGGGTTAACTGGCAACGCCCGGGCTTTGATTTGGGCCTGCAATTGAAGGAATGCCTTGACAGTAATCCGGGCATCCGTGGTATAATGCTGGGCTCGCACGGTTTGTTTACCTGGGGCGATACGGCTTACGAAAGCTATATCAACACCCTTGAAGTAATAGAAAAGTGCGCTGAATATTTGGAAGCCAACTATGACAAAAAGGCCCCTGTTTTTGGCGGACAAAAATTGCAAAGCCTTGAAGCTGGCGAACGTAAAAAACAGGCCGTTGCCCTTGCGCCTATACTGCGGGGATTCTGCTCATCACAAACCAAAATGATTGGTCATTTTACCGATGATGCACGGGTGCTGGAATACATCAACTCAAACGATTTGGAACGGCTGGCCCCGATGGGTACCAGTTGCCCCGACCATTTTTTGAGGACGAAAATCAGTCCGTTGGTATTGGATTTGGGTGCAGCCGACGACCTGTCGGATGTAAAAGCGGTAAAGGAAAAACTTGCACCGGCATTTGAAGCTTACCGCAAAATGTATGCTGATTATTATAATACCTGCAAACATCCAAACAGCCCCGCCATCCGCGATGCCAACCCGGTAGTTATTTTATACCCGGGTGTAGGCATGTTTACTTTCGCAAAAGATAAACAAACTGCGCGTGTTGCCGCTGAGTTTTACATCAACGCCATCAACGTAATGAAGGGCGCTGAAGCTATATCAACCTATACATCGCTGCCAAGGCAGGAAGCCTTTGATATTGAGTATTGGCTGTTGGAGGAAGCAAAGTTGCAGCGTATGCCAAAGCCGAAAGCCCTATCGGGTCGCATTGCTTTAATAACAGGCAGCGCAGGCGGCATAGGTAAAGCCATCGCCAAAAAAATGGTGCAGGAAGGCGCTGTTGTGATTTTAAATGATATGAACGCTGAACGCCTGCAAGGCGCCGGCGAAGAGTTCGGAAAGCTTTTTGGTAAAGACAGTTATACCACTGTTACCCTTGATGTTACCAAAGCCGATGAAATTGCAAACGCTATGTCTGTGGCTATTTTAGCCTTTGGCGGGGTCGACCTGGTAGTGAATAACGCTGGCTTATCCATATCAAAAACCATAGCCGACCATACCGAAAAAGACTGGGATTTGCTCTACGACGTACTGGTGAAAGGCCAGTTTATGGTTACGCAGGCGGCAGTTGCGGTGATGAAAAAACAAAACATAGGCGGCGACATCATTAATATTGTAAGCAAAAACGCCCTGGTAAGCGGCCCCAACAACGCCGGGTACGGCAGCGCAAAGGCAGCTCAACTACACCTGAGCAGGCTCAATGCCGCCGAACTGGGCACAGATAAGATACGCGTAAATGTAATTAACCCCGACGCAGTGATAAGCGACAGCAATATATGGGCCGGCGGATGGGCCGAGGGCCGCGCTAAAGCTTATGGCATAACCGTTGAGGAATTGCCCGCCTATTATGCCGGAAGAACGCTGCTGAATGAAGTTATTTTGCCTGAAGACATTGCAAACGCATGCTTTGCGTTAACAGGCGGCCTGCTCAATAAATCAACAGGGAACGTTATAAATGTAGACGGCGGCGTGGCCGCAGGCTTTGTGCGCTAACCGGGGAATAGAAGACAACCAATTAATAAACAAATAATGCAAGTTGAACAATATAAAATAGAAGAGCTTAATAACCACGAATTGGCTGAACACAAGCGCAAGTTTGAGTTTACAACGTATAACGTGCCGGGGCTTAATGAGGTGATGAGCAAACTGCAGGCCTTTAACGTTGCTATCCCAAGTTGGGCCCTGGGTACAGGTGGTACGCGCTTCGGCAGGTTTTCGGGCGGCGGAGAGCCACGCAGCCTGGAAGAAAAGATAGAAGACGTGGGCGTTATTAACGCGCTTAATAAATCAAGCAATTCCATTTCGTTACACATACCCTGGGATATACCGGATAACGCTCCGGCCGTAAAAACGCTTGCCGCACAACTCGGGCTTCATTTTGACGCGGTGAACTCCAATACTTTCCAGGATCAGCCAAATCAAGCGCACAGCTATAAATTTGGCTCGCTGCACCATGTTGATAAGGCCGTGCGTAAGCAGGCGATTGAACATAACATCGAAGTAATAAAATACGGTGTTCAGCTCGATTCAAAAGCGTTATCCGTTTGGCTTTCTGACGGCTCGAATTTCCCCGGGCAGCTAAATTTTCGGCAAGCATTTCAGAACACACTCGAAAGCCTGCAGGAAATTTACAGTGCTTTGCCAGGTGATTGGAAGATGTGGATTGAATACAAACCCTTCGAACCTAATTTTTACTCCACGACAATCGGCGACTGGGGGCAATCATTACTGCTGGCCAATAAGCTGGGCGACAAGGCATCTACGCTGGTCGACCTTGGCCATCACTTGCCGAATACCAACATCGAGCAAATAGTATCATTGCTGCTGATGGAAGGAAAACTGGCCGGCTTCCACTTTAACGATTCGAAATATGGTGATGACGATTTAACTGTTGGCAGTATCAACCCCTACCAATTGTTCCTGATATTTAACGAACTGGTTGAGGGGATGGATGCACGTGGGATGAACCATGCTACCGACATCGGATGGATGATCGATGCATCGCATAACGTAAAGGACCCTATCGAGGACTTGCTGCAATCGGTACAGGCCATAAAAATTGCTTACGCTCAGGCCTTACTGGTTGATAAAGCTGCACTGAAAGCCGCCCAACAAAACAACGATGTTACCCTCGCACAGGAAATATTACAACAAGCGTATCGTACTGACGTGAGGCCACTGGTAGCCCAGGCAAGCCTGCTTTCAGGCGGTGCTTTGAGCCCCGTAAACGCTTACAGAAGTTTACAGGTGAGAGCAAATTTGATAAAAGAACGCGGATTAAAAACCATAACTACAGGCCTTTAACCGATATTTGGACAACAAATGAGTGCAATACCTGTAATTGCGGTGTTCGACGTTGGTAAAACCAACAAAAAGCTATTCTTATTCGATGAGAATTATAAGATAGTTTTTGAAAAATCGGCGCGGTTTATCGAGACGGTTGATGAAGACGGCTTCCCTTGTGAAAATGTGGAGAGTTTACGGCTTTCGGTATTTGATTCTTTGAGCGAAGTGTTCAGGCTAAAAGAGTTCCAGGTAAAAGCGGTTAATTTTTCAACTTATGGCGCCAGCTTTGTTTATGTTGACGAAACAGGAAAAACAGTTTGCCCGTTGTACAATTACCTGAAACCATATCCCGAGGAGTTAAGCAAAGAGTTTTACAGCAAATACGGCGGTGAGGAGCAATTTAGCTTAAGTACTGCGTCGCCGGTTTTGGGGTCGTTGAACTCTGGTTTGCAGGTTTATCGCCTAAAAAAAGAAAAGCCCGGCATTTTTAGTCAAATAAAATACGCTTTGCACCTGCCGCAGTACATGAGTTTTTTGCTTACCGGCGAGCCGTATTCCGACCTTACCAGTATTGGTTGCCATACCGGCATGTGGGATTTTGGAAAGAACCGGTATCATGAGTGGATACAGCGGGAAGGCATCACCATGAAATTGCCGCCTGTGGTTCCTGCAAATAAAGTATTGCCTGCATTGTTTCCGGGCAATAAATACAAAGTAGGAGTCGGCTTGCATGATAGTTCGGCAGCGCTTATTCCGTATCTTATTAATTTTAGCGAACCATTTGTATTAATATCAACCGGGACGTGGTGCATTAGCCTTAACCCGTTTAACCAGCTGCCTTTAACAGTTGAAGAGCTCAAAAACGATTGTTTAAGCTATTTGCAATACCAGGGCAAGCCTGTAAAAGCATCGCGCTTGTTTGCCGGTATGGAACATGAGCAGCAGGTTAAACGCATCGCCGAACATTTTAAAAAAGATATTATCGCCTTTAGAAATGTAGTTTTCGAACAGGAATTGATTACCCGGCTTCAAAACAAAAAAACTATTTTTGGCAATGATGTCAGCCTCAACAAAAAATCACGTTTTGCGGAACGGGAGATGTCTGATTTTAAAGACGAAATTGAGGCCTATCATCAATTAATGATGGATATAATTGAATTGCAAATAGAATCGGTACAATTGGTGCTTACGGGCACTAAGGTTACGAGGATTTTTGTTGACGGTGGTTTCAGCAAAAACAGCGTTTATATGCACCTGCTTGCCATGGCGTTTCCGCGTATTGAAGTATTTGCGGCCTCGATGGCCCAGGCATCTGCAGTTGGCGCTGCGCTGGTTATACACAAGGAATGGAACCGTAAACCTGTACCCACTGACATTATTAATTTAACCTATTATTCCGCCAATCAAACAATAGCTTTATGACCGTTGGTCTGTTTATCCCTTGCTACGTCGACCAATTCTATCCGGGTGCAGCTATTGCAACGCTGCAACTGCTGGAAAAGCTCGGCGTTAACGTAGTGTATCCCCCTAATCAAACATGTTGCGGCCAGCCGATGGCGAATTCTGGTTTTGAGCATTTAACCAAAGGCTGCAACGAACTATTCAGTAAAAATTTTACGCAATTCGATTACATTGTGGCGCCATCAGGCAGTTGCGTGTTACATATAAAAGAACACTTGCATAGTGAGGAAGACCCCGGTTCAACAATCAATCACAAGATTTATGAACTAACTGAATTTTTAACCGATGTATTAAAGGTTAAAAGGCTGCCGGCAAGGTTCCCGCATAAAGTTGGGATGCACCAAAGTTGTCACGGCCAGCGCGGCCTGTACCTTTCGCAAATGACGGAGTTGGTCGCACCGGAATATTCAAAGCCCGGCAGCCTGCTGAACATGGTGGAGGGGATAGAAATTATCCCGTTAAACCGGAAAGATGAATGCTGCGGTTTTGGCGGAACATTTTGTGTTGCCGAAGAAGCCGTTTCGGTTAAAATGGGTAAAGACCGTGTAGCGGACCATTTGGAACATGGCGCCGAATATATTACGGGTGTTGACATGTCGTGCCTGATGCACATGGAAGGAATTTTACGCCGGCAGGGCAGCAAAGTAAAAGTTATGCATATAGCCGAAATATTAAATGCCGGATAAGATGACGAACGAAGTTAAAGACCACGCAGAATTAGCCGCCATTTTTAACAGGGATGAAAATCGCGTTGACTGGCACGATGAAACGCTTTGGTGGGTAAGGCAAAAGCGCGATAAAATGGCCCACGGCATACCCGAATGGGAGGCCTTGCGTGAGGCGGCATCGCAGATAAAAAATAATGTACTATCAAACCTTAGCGATTATTTACAACAATTTGAAGCAAACGCGCAGGCCAATGGTATAATAGTGCACTGGGCGGCTGACGCGAAGGAGCACAATGAAATAGTGTTGGAATTGTTGCTGAAAAACGGCATTGGCAAAATGGTAAAAAGCAAATCGATGCTTACCGAAGAATGCCACCTGAATGAATATCTTGAAAAGCAGGGCATAGATGTGATTGACTCCGACCTTGGCGAGCGGATTGTGCAGTTGGCTAAAGAACCGCCAAGCCACATCGTACTCCCCTGCATCCATAAAAAGAAAGAAGAAATAGGCGACCTGTTCCACATCCACCTCGGCACACCTGCAGGCAATGCCGACCCGCAGCTTTTAACCGAAGCGGCCCGTCAACACCTGCGCGAGGTGTTTTTAACCCGTAAAGCAGCATTAACAGGTATAAACTTTGCTGTTGCCGAAACCGGCGAATTTGTGGTATGTACCAATGAAGGCAACGCAGATATGGGCGCACACCTGGCTGATATTCACATCGCTTGCATGGGGATTGAAAAGATAATACCGCAACGAAAGCACCTCGGCGTTTTTTTGCGCCTGCTTGCCCGCAGCGCTACGGGGCAGCCCATAACTACCTATTCCAGCCATTTCGTTAAGCCGCGTGAAGGTCAGCAATTGCATATAATTATTGTGGACAATGGCCGAAGCATCCAGCTTGGCAGGGAAGATTTCAGGAACTCGTTAAAATGTATCCGTTGCGCAGCCTGCATGAATACCTGCCCGGTTTACCGGCGCAGCGGCGGGCACAGCTATCATACAGCCATAGCCGGACCGATTGGCGCCATTTTGGCGCCCAACCTCGACATGGAAAAGTATGCCGACCTGCCTTTTGCCTCCACACTTTGCGGCTCGTGCTCCAATGTTTGTCCCGTTAAAATTGATATCCACCAACAGCTTTATAAATGGCGGCAGGTTATTGTGCAAAAAGGCTATACCACAACAGCAAAAAAGGCATCGATGAAATTAATGGCGCTCACCCTGTCATCTCCGATGGCATACCATACCGGAGGCAAAGCAGGCAGGTGGATTTTAAAACATGCGCCATTTGCAGTTAATAACAAATTTAACCCATGGTTTAAGCAACGTGACATGCCTGAACCGCCGGAACAATCATTTGGCGAATGGTACCATAAAAACCGAAAAAAATGAGCAGCAGGGATAAGATACTTTCGGCGGTTGCAGCTAACCAACCCAATCTTTCCGCTTTACCCGATATTGGAATCTTGAAAAGTGACGATATTAACATAGTTGAAAAATTTATAGAAACGCTTACAGCAATAGGAGGAAAGGTGATAAAAATAAACGGGTTTGACGAGGTTGAAAAGCACATCAAATTAACAACCGTTGATACTGACAGGGTAGTGAGCCTTGTGCCCGAACTGCCGAACAGCCTGGCGCCGATGGTAGATATTGAAGCGTTGCCGCGAACACTTGATAATATTGAGCTTGCCGTTTTGCGGGCCAACATAGGTGTTGCCGAAAACGGGGCCGTTTGGCTTAACGAAAGCCAACTTGGCCAAAGGGTAACGCCGTTTATTTGCCAGCACCTAGCTGTTATTTTGAATAAAAGCGATATAGTGCCAACCATGTACCAGGCTTATGATAAAATAGGGGACGAACGATACGGGTTTGCAACGTTTATTGCAGGGCCATCAAAAACGGCAGATATTGAGCAATCGCTGGTGCTGGGTGCACACGGTTCGCGCACGATGACTGTTTTCCTGAGAGATATCTGATCAGAAACGTCTGAGTTGAAGTAATTACTTTGTTTAAAATTATCAATCGGCAAGCAAATTGCTACGCATTTAATATTCTTGCCAGAGACCGTGCGCCAAAAGCGCTGTGACTTACTCAAGAGTCTTTCGTTATTTGACTCATATATTAAACACCAAACTGAAACTGTGCAATGCACGCAGTCAATAACATGTTCAAGTTCAGTGGCTGAAATTAATAATTTTTAAATCATAGCCAATCCAAACACTATTATCATAAGGGCGATAGCAACATAAATTACCGATATACCATAAAATGTGGCCCACCTTAGCCAGTTAACAAATTGCTTAAACATCTTCACAATCGGATCATCAGACTCATTTGTGATGAAGTAGCTGTTTTCTTTAATATGGATTGCGTGCATCCTGTTTTCTTCCGCATATTGCAAGCGTCCCGCATTGTATTGGGTGTTGCAATTCGGGCACCTTTCATCCATTTTACCTGTCGAGTTGCTCCACTTTTCGCAAACGGGACATTTTATTTCACTGACTTGGCTCATGACTAATTATTTAAGTTAAAAACTGATCTTAATTAGGATTATAATAACAACTAACGTTGTAAAAGGCTTAATAGTTCGTCTTTTTTCGGTTAATTAAACCTTGATAATGACTATATTAAAATTACGCAAAAAGAATCGAAACAAGCAATAACCGTTAAACTATTTTTAATGCTGTTACTGGATCCTGGTTGCAGCCTTGTCGCCTGCATTTGTAGCAATAAGCAGTGCCGATGGAATCCAGGGCCATTATTTTCTTATTTCATAACATAACTCCACCATCCCGTTTTTGTATGCCTTCAGGTCCTTTAAGTGTAACGCCTGTTCTTGCCCTATTTGGTCAAAAAACGGCAGTCCGTCACCTAAAATAATGGGCAGAATTGATTGTCTTATCTCGTCCGCCAAGGTTAAACGAATAAAATCCTTGGCAAGGCTGGCACCGCCAACAAGCCAAACATTCTTGTAGTTTGGTTTTAGCCGCTCGTTCACTAGTTTGTGCAGGTCGCCCGAATAAATTTCAATGTTCGGCCTTTCAACCGCCAGTGTCCTGCGGGATAATACAATGGTCGGTATGTCTCCATAAGCCCATCCGTACGATTTTGAAAGTTCCAAAGCGAGTTCATAGGTATGCGAACCCATTACATAACAGTCTATCGTTTTCAAAAACTCCGCCGCATCCTGTTCAGTAACAGTAACGCCTTTCTCGTAGGTGTCAGTTGTTTCAAACCACGAAACGCTGTTGTCTTTTTTAGCAATATAGCCGTCGAGGCTTGAAACCATGTGGATGGTAAGTTTGAATGTGTCTTTCTCCATCAATCTGCTATTTGTGAGTATGTCCTCTCGATTATATGGCTAATTTAAAAATTTAGCTGCGGATATGCTGCTGAAAGGGTAAGAAATGCAGGTAAACTTCCAGAAACCTTTTTTATCGGCCAACGATGAACTTCGACTACTCCAAAAAGTTTACAAAAGTTTACAAAATTTCAGAAGAAATACGGACAATAATAGAAACTACTTTAACAAATTAACAGGTCGCAAACTATCTAATTCCCCGCAAAGCGTTCTATTTTTTCACGAGGAACACCCGGAGCGCGGTGGAGCATATTGACAATCAAAATGTTCCATTTTGTCGCTTCAACCCTTACCGGCAACTTGAAATGAATTTGAACGTGATTGAATGGCGTAAACAACGGGTAACAATTAACTTCGTCTAAAAATATCAACATGAAAAAAGAGACGCAATTATTTTTAACGTTTTTGTTTGTACTTAGTTCCGTTACCGCATCAACCGCAGATGCCCAGGTACAGAAATATAACCTGCAGCAATTATTGAAAGATGACAGGATAGTTACCATCCCGTCCCATCAAACTAAAATACTGGAGGATAATAAAAAGGGGGCTATCACCACCAAAGGGATTATTTGGATCAAAGGCATCGACTTCAAACAAGGCACTATCGATATCGACCTGCGCGGGAAAAATGTTTTCCTGCAAAGTTTCCTGGGCATTGCCTTCCATGCAACTGACACTACAACCTGCGACATACTTTACTTCCGGCCGTTTAATTTTAAGCACGCCGATACCAGCAGGCATAAATGGTCGGTTGCTTATATGCATATACCCGACAACGATTATGCACGCCTGCGGAAAGAACATCCCGGCGTATACGAAAACAAGGTAACCCCGGTGCCCGAAATGGACGATTGGTTCCATGCCACCATAGCGATTAAGGGAAAGCAGCTGAGCGTATATGTAAACCACGCTGTAACCCCGTCGCTAACCGTGACTATGCTTAGCGACCGGCAGGATGGCTTATTCGGCTTGTATTCCGATGGATTGACGAATGACTTTGCGAACCTGGAAATAAAATATATCAAATGATGTATTGAGGTTATAAAACTTTCGGCCCGTGCGGCCGCAAGAGTATTGCTTTTTTAACATCATAAAAATAGCCCGCCGTTGTAAGCGGGCTATCTACCACCGAACCACCCAAATAAATCGGGGTGCTGGCGGAAAAATTGCCTGTAGCTGCAGGGTTACCGTCATTCAATTTTTTTGGTAATGCAGCGCTATTGCCCCGGATTTAAATATCTTTGTGTACTCCAGTTGGAAATTAAGTTTTTCCGGAACCAGGAAGTTGTCAAATAAGCGTTTGTTTTCTCCAACCAGGATTGGGTGGACGATTAAATAAAGTTCATCTATGAGGCCAGCTCCCAACAATTGGGGAAGCAGGCTGGTGCTGCTGAACGCGATCTTTTTTCCGGGTTGCTGTTTTAATTCGCGGATCAGGCCTTCGGGATCTTCACTGACTATTCTTGTATTTTCCGCGACATTTTTGAGTGTGCGCGAAAGGACGATTTTTTCTATCGGAGTCATGGCATCAGCAAAGGCAATATCGCAGGGCCTGTCCGTCCGGTTTTTGGCGACGTCCGGCCAAAAAGGAACCATTAACTCGTACGTTTCACGGCCATATACGATCAGGCCGGTATCCTGCATAAGCCCGGTAAAATAGTCCATGAGGTCCTCGTTTGGATTGAAATGGGTATGCGCGTAACAGCCGTCAATGCTGATATTCATTGCGAACATTACTTTTCTCATCGATTGGTCTTGATTTTAAAAGTTCTTAAATGTTTTGGTTATGGCTACTTCAAAAAGTCACCCAGGTAACCTAATATTATCTTCGTCTGCATCATCAGGCTCACGTGACTCTGCCAAGGAACAACGGCCAAATGCGATTTTGGCATCGGTGCCATATCAGCAGATACGCCACCTCCCAGTAATTGATAGGTTTTCGCCAACTCAACTTTATCCAGGCCATCGTTGTCGCCCGAGATGATCAATACCGGCGAGGTGATTTTCGCAATATTGCTGTCACCCATGTCGAATGGCGTTGCTAAAAAAGCAAGCATCTGTTCTATAAACTTTGTCCATTTTGTTTTGTCGGGTGCCACTGCATCATACGCTGTTTTCATTGGGCTATTCGCAAACATTTCCGGCTTCATATTTTTAAACGCATTTGCTACCACGGGCGCCCAACCCGTGCTTTTATAAGTAGAAGAAATGATAACTATTTTTTTTACCCGTTTAGGGCTTTTTATGGTCAGCTGGTAAGCCACGGAACCACCCATGCTATAGCCCACAACATCAGCGCTGTCAACTTTTAAGTGATCCATTACACCTTCCACATCACTTGCCATGGTAGCCAGGTCTAATTTTCCGTCGGGAAGCGGGGAGTGCCCATGGCCCCGCATTTCAAGGGCAATTACTTTTCTTGTTTTCGACAGTTCGGGTATTAATTGCCCCCAGTTCATCGCAATGTCCATAAAGGCACCATGCAGCAAAACCAGCGGCTTACCCTCGCCATATACTTCGTAATAAATTTTAGTGCCGTTAACTGGTATGTAGCCACTGTCGGCAGGTTTAAGCTGTTGGCCTTTAGATTGAAATACTGTAAACAAAAGCATAGCAATTATTAATACCGGTTTGGAGACATTAGTTCCCTTAAATACGTTTTTCATGATAAGTTATTTAAATTATTTTGATTTGAAGACAATATAAAGATAGAAGGCATTTCGGGATTTTAGGCTGTGCAAAAGTGACAAATTGAGGGGCGGATAGAGACAAATAACAAAACCTGAACGGGCGGGGAGATCGCTTATGGCAGCACATAGCGTTCCATTTTTCCAGGTGGAACACCCGGAACACTTTGAAACACGCTGATTTTCAGGCGTTCCAATTTTGCCATCAACGCCGGATGGCAGGATTTAGCGTTGGTGTGTAGCCGGAGAATGCAAGAATAGGGGTACGGTTTATAAACTTTGGACCAGCGGCGATTGGTTTTGAAGCGGGACTCAGTTACAAAAGTACCCTGGTTTCACCGCGCTCATTGATAATTCATATACCAGTTCCACTCCCATGTTTGCCCGTCATCCGCAGAAAATGCCTGGCGCCAGTTCGGCCGGTTATTATCGCTGGGGTCATACCTGAACTGAACAATAATTTTTTGATCATTGTGCCGGTCAAGTGTATAAAAGTGCCCGACCCCATTGCTGAACGAGCCAATCAACGGTGCTTCAAGGGTGCCGGAAATACTGTCGGCCCAGTATATGCTCCAAAGCCTGGTGGCAGGATTGAAAATCCGGAGATTCATTCCCTCCAGCGACTGTTGATCGTTAGTGATCAAATTGTATTTTTCGATATTTCCCAGGCCATTTAATATCGACCGTATTTCGTAATCACCGTCAAATTCGAACCAGTCGCTGCTGCCATTTAATCTTTCCTTCAGTTTTTTGTGGTGCACACTGCGTCTTCCGGTCAAAAAATCGAAGTCATGCATTGAGGATGCAGCCGATGCCGTTATGGCTAACGTTCCGTTAGCCGATAGCTCCAGCCCGGGCGTATCGTCAGCTGAATTTTTAACAGATGTCATTTTGTTTTATAAGTTTCTTTTAACAAATTAAACGAACTGTCGCCTGGGTTGCAAGTACGCACCATTCGGTATCCTACGCACGTAAAGGTTACTTTTGGTGGTTATCAGCTGCTTAAAATTTAAAAAAACAAATGCTCCCGCCCATTCAGGCATTCGCTTGAATGCCGGCAATTTAAGCCGGATTATGTATTGGCAGGGGGCTCCGCCATGCACGCAGCAGGGCGCCTCATTTATCCATCGCGCGTTTCAATGTGGTATGGGTCAACCGGGTACCCACCCGCAGGCTTATGGAGTCACCATCGGCATAGTATCGGCCTATGTTTTTAATCTTCATGGTATTGATGTTGGCAGTGAACCATAAGCTGTCGCCTTTCACAATACCATCCGAAATATCGAAGCTGCCAATCGATGAGGTCACCGTACCCGTGAGCGCGGTGCCACCGGTTTTAAAAGTATAAGTTATCGGGAATTCATTGCCATCCGGCCCTTTTAGCATAGCAGACCATTTGCCCTCTATGCCGGCAAAATAGGCGAATGCCGCGCCAAAGCAAAGGAGCAAGGCCGCCGTTGTCAGTATCTTTCTCTTCATAATATAGGAGGTTAAATAATTTATTAAAAGTAAGCATTAATTTAAAAAAGCCGGGGATGTCTGCAGATTTGTGACTATGAACACCTTTGGGGCTGACCAAAAACTTACATTTTGATCGGCCGCCCACGGGATATTTGCAATTTACATGCCCCCAAAGCGTTCCATTTTTACACGGGCGGAACACCCGGAAGGCTGTGAAACATGTTGATTTTCAGATCATTTAATTTTTCCATCAACTTCGGGGCGGAAAGATTTAGCGTTGGTATGTTGTCAGATACTGCAGGCATAGTGGTCCGATTTATAAACTTCGGACAGCGGGTATTTGCTGATAATTAGAGAAAGTTGAAGTAGTAATTTTATGCACGATAAGGCGTATTTTTCGCGGCAGGGGGTTTGCAGGGGGTATACACAATTTCGAAAATATTCTATTTAAGTTTCTTATATTCAGTTTGTTATAAAAATAAAGGGGTATACACTGAAAATACCAATTCCTAATAAAAATTAGTGAGCCAGCCGGCGACTTAACCTCCGCGCACTTTCCGGTCTGGCTCTTAATAGGCAGCTATTCTCCGGCTTTGTAAAATAGCTTTGTAAGCGCTTACCTGGGTTCAAGCGTTCCGCTGAACAGGCGGGGGCACTACTTATAAATATATACCCTATTGCCGGTATTGATAGCCTTAAAATGTCTGGGTATCTTTAACATAAAGATTATTCAAATTTTTATTACCCTTAATATAGGTGCGCAGGTTAAATACCGCTTAAATTTTTTACCCCAATAAATTTAGATCCATGAAAAAATTGTTATTGCAACTATTGGCGGCAATATTGCCCATCGCCGGTTTTGCGCAAAACGCTCCGGTGGCTGATGCGGCAAAGGCAAAAGAAATACAAAACACTGTAGTTTATCTTTTAACAAAAGCAGAAAACAATTTTGAGGGAATGCGCGGCGCCGAGGTCACCAAAGAGGAGTCGTTTGTTATGTACGCGGCAACAGCCGAACCAAAAATGTATGCCCAAAATTATTATATAACTTGTGTAAACAACAACAAGCGGAGTTATTACATGGCTTATTACACTGATCCGAAAGATATGGTAGTCGCGAAAGCGGCAATAACGGACATTCCAAAATTGGGAGATAAATGGAAAATAGAGGCGGTGAAAAGTAACAACAACGCTGTAAATATCTCCTATCTATATTATAACGGGGCAAGGGTAGGTCAACTTCGGGAAGATTTGACGGCAAAATCTTTTGCGTTTTCAATTGGCTTATTTGACAATACGGTGATAGCCCCGGCAAAAGCTACCGGCACGGCAACGGAACCAGTAAAGACAACAAGTCCCGAAGCCACGAAAATCAACGAGATACAGGGTGCTATTGCCGACCTCGTATCAAAAGCAACCTCCAATTTTGAAAACATTAAAGGTTCTGAAAACGGAAGCAGCCTTTATTCAGTCATGTATAACGTGACTGCAACACCAAAACTAAATGCACAGGCCAATTATGTAAATTATTGTAAAGCAAATGGCAGGAGCTATTTTATGGCCTATTATATGATGCCAAAGGAAGATATAGATGTTGTTTTATCGGCAGTTATAAACATGCCGGACTATGGCAGCAAATGGAAATTTGAACAGGTAAAAAAGGAGGATAAATATGATGATGAAAGCATGTTTGTAAACCTGGCATATTTGTATTATGACGGCGTTAAAGTGGCCCAACTACGCAAAAGCGAACGGGGTGATCCAGGTGAATATTTCTTTCTGCTTTCAATAGGGCTGTTTGACAAAACAAGCGTCGTAAAACCGGCGTACGATCCAATTACCCATCCATTGCATACCTACCTGCAATCGCAGCATTTAACTGTTTCGAACAATATTATCACGGTGAAAAATTGGGGAGCAAAATTTGATGGTGAGTATAATGTAACCAAACTGGCAACAGATAGTTGCGTATCCGGCAACTGCACGGATGGGCATGGCCGAAAGGTTTTGACATTCATCAGCAACAACATTCCCCACATACGCATTATGGAAGGTAAGTTTAAAAACAGGGTGTTTTTGGGCGATGGAGGTATGCTGATAGATGGCGAGGGGCCGGTTGTTGACGGCACCTATGAGCTTGGGAAATTCAAGGTAAGCTATACGCATAATACGCTGGAGTCGAGTGCCGTTTTTTATCCGAAAGATTTTAACGAAAAAATTGAAGGTATCTTTAACGGCTATTTAGATGGTGGCATAGGTAAAGCACTGCCAACTTATCAAAAATTTGTGGTTTGTGAATTTAGGCCGGCTTTTGATGGCAAAAACAAGAGCGCATCGAAATGGAATAATGAAATATATTTGAAAGATGTTGATTTGGGCCCGGCTGTGTTTTACCTTTCAAAGGAATATATGGCTGCGTACGACAAAATGAAAGCAAGTACAAACCAACAGGAATATTCAAACACTTCGCCATCAGCCTCCGGAAGAAGACCAGGCGGGCAAACCCAAACATCGGCTATCAGGCGTACGTGCGGTGCTTGCGGCGGCACGGGCAAAACCTATCATAACGTAACAGAGTACACCTACTATGGCAATAACAGGGTTGCAAACAGCCGCCGCGTCCCTGAAACTTGCGGTGCTTGCCATGGGTCTGGCTATGTACAATAATGCAGATAAAAACAGGTGAAATGGATGGAGCAATGTATTACCCGGTTTCTGGCTACATTTGGTGATACCGCTGCCCCCAAAGCGTTCCATTTTTACACGCGGAACACCCGGAACGC
>JBDUDE010000534.1:0-2114 GCA_040003105.1 Mucilaginibacter sp.
TTTAATTCCATTTTGTAACAAAACGATGCTAAAAATACCAATGATTAATTAAACTCTTTATATTGGCTTGCCGATTAATTTGTGCATTGGTTCACGCGTTCTGTTATCCGTTTGGTTCGGGCAGCTTTCGAACGTCAGATTAAACCGGCAAAACATAAAAACTGACATGAAGAAAATCTTTACCCTCCTGCTTTTATCAGGATGCAGCGGCGTATTTGCGCAAAGCCTGGCCCCCTTATCCATCGAAAAAATAATGCGCGACCCGAAGTGGATTGGTGTGGCGCCCTCAAACATCCGCTGGAGCGACGACAGCAAAAAGATTTATTTTAACTGGAACCCCGAAAATGCCGACCGCGACCAATTGTTTGCCATAACTCCAACCGATATTAAACCCGCAAAAGTTGGCCTCGATGAGCGCAAAACCATGATACCCGAGTTTGGCGACTGGAACAAAAAGCACACGCTAAAAGTATTCGAAAAAAACGGCGACGTCTTCCTGTCGGACTTGGCTAGCGGGAAAATAACCCAACTAACCAATACTGCCGAAAGGGAGGGCAGCCCTTCTTTCAGCGGCGATGAAAGCAAAATAATTTTCACCCGCGGCGAAAACCTGTATTCGTTTAAAATTGCAGGCGGGGAATTGGTCCAACTCACCAATTTTACGCATTCGGCGACAGCAACCCCGGCCCCGGCCGCAGGCGGAAGACGTGGTGGTGGTCGTAGAAACGCGACAGATGTAGTTGCCGGTAACGACCAGGAGCGCTGGCTTAAAGCGCAGCAGTTGGAAGTGTTTGATATCATCAAGGTAAAAGATAAGGACCGCAAACTTGATTCCATCGAGCGCAAAGAATTCGAAGTAAAAAAATTAAAGGAAATTGCTGTTGACGATAAATCAGTTGGCGATGTGGTGCTTAGTCCGGATGGGCGTTATGTAACTTACCGCCTCGCTAAATATCCCGAAGGCGTAAAAAGCGCTATCGTGCCCAACTATGTTACGGCATCGGGCTTTACTGAGGATATCCCAAACCGCACCAAAGTTGGCGAGCCGCAAGCAGCCTACGAAAGTTTTGTGTTCGATACGCAGAAAGATACCGTTTATAAAATCAACACCACAACCATCCCCGGCATTAAGGATTTGCCCGATTATGTAAAAGATTACCCCAAAGAACTGGAGCGCCGCACCAAAGCCAACGAAGACCGTAAGGTTGTTATCCGCGGCCCGTTCTGGAGCGAGGACAGCAAATATGCCATGGTTGAAGTTTCGGCCCAGGACAACAAAGACACCTGGATAATGAAGCTCGACCCGGCAACCGGCAGCTTAACCCCAATGGACCGCGAGCGCAACGAGGCCTGGGTTGGCGGTGCGGGCCAGGGCAATGTAGGCTGGACGGATAACACTCATTTTTATTTCGAGAGCGAGGCCAGCGGTTATGCCCATATTTACCTGCTTGATGCAGCAACAGGTACCAAAAAACAACTGACAACCGGCAAATGGGAAGTTCAAAGCCTGCAGCTATCAAAAGATAAAAAGACATTTTACTTTATTGGTAATATAGAGCATCCGGGGGTTACCCATTTTTACCGCATCCCGGTAACAGGCGGCGAGCCGGTTAAAATAACCGGCATGAAAGGCGGTAACGAGGTAACGTTATCGCCTGATGAAAAGTGGCTGGCTATACGTTACTCGTTCTCGAACAAACCATGGGAACTGTATGTGCAGGCCAATAAACCCGGCGCAAAGGCTGAGCAGGTAACCAATTCAATTACGACGGAATTCAAATCGTACCCATGGCGCGAACCTCAGGTTATTACATTTAAAAACCGCTACGGCAGCGATGTTTATGCGCGGCTTTACGTTCCCGAAAAACAGGACCCGGCAAAACCTGCAGTGGTATTTGTGCACGGCGCAGGCTACCTGCAGAACGTGCATTTTTGGTGGAGCTCGTATTTCCGCGAATACATGTTTAACAATATGCTGGCTGATAATGGCTACGTGGTGCTTGATGTTGACTATTCGGGCAGCGCAGGCTATGGCCGCGACTGGCGCACCGCCATTTACCGCCACATGGGCGGCAAAGATTTAACCGACCAGGAAGACGGCGTGAAAATGCTGG
>JBDUDE010000108.1:0-7019 GCA_040003105.1 Mucilaginibacter sp.
AAAAGGCTCTCTTTTGATAATCTTTATCTCCCCGAAATCTTTATGCTTCGGGTTTAACAGGTAATTAACTTCTTCACTTACTATTGACGATGGCACCTGCAACACGGTGGTTTCCTTATCATTTATCCACTTTTGGCCAATACGCTGTGTAAGATAAACCTTGTCGTAATCTTTCCAGTCGGCAGGCAGATCTTTTAATTTAATTTTTTTTATTTTAAGCTGATGAGGAATTTCAATCGTCAGCACATCGAATGGCAAGGTGAGGCCTGTTCCGCTGCGGTGAACAACGTTTTCTAAGCAGGCAAGCGAGCGGGATGAGGCAGCATAAATCATCTCCACATCATTAGGGTTCCAGCGCGCGGCCCTGCCCGACGCCATTAGTTTTTGCGCGTATTTGGAAAGTATAATACGGAATACCAGCATACACCCTTAGGCTAAATCACCAAACTCAATGCGGATGAGCTCTTCTTCGATGAGCTGTATGCCGGTAATAGTATCCATCAGGGTAAATGGCAGCTGATTGCCGAGGCCGTAAGCAGGTGCATGCAGCCATTGATGAAAGCTATCTGCCGAACCGAAAATTTCAGCACCCTTATCAAAAAGCGCGAATGATTTTAACAGCTTTTCACTAAGGGCGGCATCGAGGGTTAGCTCACGGGTTACGTGATTTTGAATGGTTTTAACCGTGGTTTTAAATGTTTCCTGGAACTCATCCTGGGTGAAACCAGATAATGAAAGAAAATCAAGGGCTGCTTTAGCATTTAAACCCTTTTTTGATTGGGTAAGCAGGTTGATGTCATCAGTATAAGAATGAGGCCGTGTTATGTGATATGGCACTTCAAACTCCGCAATACTATAGCTTGCAAGTGGCTCCGTTGAGTACATTTTGGGCTTGTTATTTTTTACCTTAGCTGCCATAATATTATCTTCTCACACAAATATAGAAAAATTTCCAAATAAAAAGGAAAAATTTCCAAACTTTGTTTTAGATGTCAATTTTTTGATGTTGATACGGTATTTCAACAGACGCAAAACCCTTATCCAAAATCTTTTGTTTAAAGTGTTGTTGTACTTCATATTCGCCATGCACCAAAAATATTTGTTTCACTTTTCCGGGGTCCTGGCAGCTGACAAAGCGCAGCAAGTCTTCATAATCGCCATGAGCGCTCATTGATTTTATAGCTTGCACCTCTGCTTTTACTTCGTATTTGTCGCCAAAAATAAAAACCTCCCGGTCGTGGCGCAGCAGGTGACCACCAAGCGAGTTGGGTTCGCAGTAACCCACCATTAAAAGGGTGTTTTTTTCGTTGTTGATGTTGTTTTTAATGTGATGTTTCACCCGCCCCGCCTCGGCCATGCCCGAGGATGAAATAATAACACATGGTGTTGGATTATTATTGAGCGCTTTTGATTCTTCGGTTGATTGGATAAAGCTCATCCCTTTAAACCCGAAAGGGTTTGCATCAACCTTTAATACATCAGTTACGTCTTTATTATAAACTTCAGGGTGGTCCATTAAAACATGCGTCGCCTTTTCTGATAACGGGCTGTCCACGTAATAATGTAAATCGGGTAAAATGCCCTTCAATTCCAGAGCATTTAAGGCATATAAAAGTTCCTGGGTGCGGCCCACGCTAAAAGCGGGTATTATCAGCTTGCCCTTCTTTTCTTCGCAAGTATGTTTAATAACTTCCAACAAGGCATCCTCAATAGCACCAACATCTTTGTGCAGCGAGTCGCCATAAGTGGATTCCAGCAAAATATAATCGGCTTGCCTGAATGGCTGCGGGCTTTTCAACAGCATATCGCCATAGCGGCCAACATCGCCGGTAAAGGTGATATTTGTTTGTTTCCCGTTCTCGGTTACAGTTAAATGCACCGCGGCACTGCCTACCAAATGCCCTGCATCAGTAAAACTAAACTTTACTGAAGGGGTAATTTCATATTCTTCGCCATACTCCAGTATCTTAAACAGCCGCAACGATTCTATGGCTTGTTCTTCGCTATATAATGCATTAAGCAGTGGTAGTCCATTTTTCTTTCTGTGCTTGTTGCTATATTCAGTATCCTGCTCCTGTATCCGGGCCGAGTCCATTAAAAGTATTCTTGCCAAATCCATGGTAGGCGGGGTGCAAAATATCTGCCCGTTAAAGCCCTCGGCCACCAGGCGGGGGATAAGCCCGCAATGGTCGATATGTGCGTGCGACAATATTAAATAATCAACTTTTTTAGGATTAAAGCCAAAGTGTTCGTTTAAATCTTCGGTATGTTCGCCCATGCCCTGGAACATGCCGCAATCTAATAAAATAGATGTTCCGTCATTTAAACGGACTAAGTGTTTGCTGCCTGTTACGGTACGTGCAGCACCATGAAAAGTTATGTTCATTTAGTATATAATATGCTTTAGATTTATTGCAAATAAATTTTCAATAAAACTTGCGAAACTAATATTTTAGTTGCAATTTAGTTACTCGCAATAATTATTGAAGGTAATAATATTAACTTCATTATTGTTTTGCCTGTTAGGTTAAAAATACAATTCAACAGCCGGATAAGTTAAACCGGTATATTTTAGGCGGAAATTACGCCAGGCTAAGCAGATTAAATTAAAAAGTGTATGGAAATTAAAGAATTAACACGGGCCGAGGAGCAGATAATGCAGGTACTGTGGCAATTGCAAAAAGGGTTTGTAAAAGATGTGATTGATGTGCTGCCTGAACCCAAACCGGCTTACAACACGGTGTCAACCATTATCAGGATACTGGAAGCTAAAGGATTTGTAGGCCATAATGCATTTGGTAAAAGTCATGAATATCACCCCGTAATCAGCAAAGACCAATACCAGAATTTTGCGACCGACAAGCTAATGAACGGTTACTTCGACAATTCGGTGAAGCGTATGTTTTCGTACTTCGTAAAAAAGGAGAAGATTGACCTTAAGGAGGCTGATGAGATTATGAAACTAATTGAAAAACTTAAAGAAAAGTAATCATGACGGGGTGGAACTATTTACTGCTGGTAAACATTTACCTGGTATTGTTTTACGGATTTTATGTTTTGCTGCTGCGAAAAGAAACCTTTTTTCAGCTTAACAGGATTTACCTGGTATCCGCATCGCTGCTTTCGTTTTTCATCCCCATGATACAATCCAACTGGGTAAAAAACCTGTTTATAACCAAAGAAGTTCAGCTTACCATATACAACAGCCCTTTAATTGTTTACCAGTTTAAACCCATCCAGCACACGCAGATATCCATAGGGCAAGTGCTTGCAATTGTTTACCTGGCCGGCATGGTTGTTCTGATTGGCCGCTTTATCTGGCAAATGATTATACTTAATAAAATTATAAACCAGCCCGAAGCAGCGGTACCGTTTTCTTTCTTCAAAAAAATAAAGCTGGGCTCTAAGCATGAAGGTAATAAGGTAATAGCAGCGCATGAAAACGTGCACGCCCGCCAATGGCACAGTGCCGACGTGTTATTAATTGAGGCTGTAATGATAATAAATTGGTTTAACCCCATCGTTTATCTTTACCGCTTTGCCATTAAACACATACACGAATATATTGCCGACAGGCAGGCCCTGAAAGCAGGCACCAATAAAAGCGACTATGCCCTTTTGTTGCTGAGCCAAACTTTTAATACGCCGGCGCACCACCTGGTTAACCCGTTTTATAACCATAGCTTATTAAAACAACGCATTAAAATGCTGCAAAAAAACAAATCGCACAGTATGGCGCTTGTTAAATACGGCTTATCGGTACCCTTGTTTATTTTAATGCTTGTTTTATCATCAGCAACTGTTACAAATAGCGAAACCGTTGGTTTTGTAAACAAAAAGGTGGAGCAGGTTTTGCAAATACCAGCCACACTGCCCGACATCAGGCTCGACAGTACCACTATGGTTCATGACCCGGTTGTGCAAACTAAATCATTTGAAAAAACAAATGGCAAGGTTAACGAAACACCGCCTGAAATTGAACCTATGACCACCGGGGAGGTTAACGCTAACCCCATTTTTACATCAGTCGAAGAGGTTCCCCAATTCCCGGGAGGCATGGAAGGGTTTTCGACGTTCCTGGGCAAAAACACCAGGTATCCCGCCGATATGCGCGAAAATGGCATACAAGGCAGGGTTATAATAAGCTTTGTGGTTGAAACAGACGGTTCACTATCCAACGTTCGTGTTACCCGGGGCATTGCCGATGAGTTGGACAAAGAGGCTTTGAGGGTTATTTCGTCGTCGCCAAGGTGGAAACCAGGCATACAAAATGGCCGGTTGGTACGGGTTGCTTATTCTGTACCGATTAACTTTGCATTATCAACCGATGACGATGAGCCGGTAATCCGCAACCCGCTGTCAAATGAAAACTGGACTATCAACAAACCGGACACCACAAAAAAGCTCGCTGATTTAGGGGTGGACCTAACAGCCGGTAACCCGATTTATATTGTGAATGGCAAAGAAGCGATTGATATAAAAAATATAAACCCCAGCAACATTGAAAGCATTAGCGTGCTAAAACAAGCAAGTGCCGTAACTTTATATGGCAAAAGGGCAAAGGGTGGCGTAGTGATTGTTAAAACCAGGAGTAATAACTTAAAGACCCCGGCATTTTTATCACCAGCTAAAGAAACCGAAACAAAACACTGATTATAAAAAAATATTAAACCTAAAGCTTGTTCGGCAACCGGGTAACCCCGGTTGCCTTTTTTAATTCCGTTTTATTTGTTTAACCTGATTTTTTTATATTTATATCAAATAATCTTTTCACAATGAACTGGAAACTCATCTTTCAATTATCGCTTTTTGGGTTGATAATGGCCTTTGGCACCGTATCGCTTATACCCCAGGGCGTTGAACCTGTATTTTGGGTGGTGATATTTATTTTTTGTTCGACCGTAATTGCGAAGGTATGCACCGATAAATATTTTTTACACGGCTTTTTTACCGGCCTGGCTAATTGTATATGGATAACAGCCGCGCATGTGTTTTTTTATTCGAAATACATAGTTGGTCATAAGCAGATTGATATGATAGCAGATAAAATGCCTGAGTCATTTTCAACGCATCCCCGTGTGGCAATGGCAATTGCCGGCTTGGGTTTAGGCATAATATCGGCCATTGTATTTGGTTTGTTCGCATTTATAGCATCAAAAATCATGAAAAAGAAGTAGGCCAACATTAAATCTTAAAAATGTGACCGTGCCATGCAAGAATTATAAAGAAATGAGTTCCGGATAAATTCAAAATTTATACCTTTGTCAACAATTACAGTAATTGGGTAATTGTAGGTTAAAAACTCAAGTCGTATAAAATAAAAAATATGAAACCGTTTATTTCAACAGCAGTTTATGGCGTATTAAATTATATAATTGCGCTTACGCTTATTGCTTCGCCATGGTTATTTGATTTGCGCAGTATTTCGAGCGCAGCATTCTTTTTACCTATATACATCGGTTGGCTGCAATTGATAATGGCCATATTTACCAATAACGAAACTGGCTTTATCAAACAATTCCCGGTGCGCATACACTATACGCTTGATGTAGTGATGGGTTTTATATTAATAGTATCGCCGTTTGTTTATGGCTTTGCATTTGATTCAGTTCGTGCAGCGGGCGTGTTTAAAGGCGTGTTTTTACCTGAAGTATTGTTAGGCGGCCTTTTATTCATCATGGGCTTGTTTACCAAAAAATCACCGTTTACATCAGGCCTGCCGAAGGCACATGCTGAAGGATTAATCGGCTCGAGCGATTCGATTTAATAATAACGGGAAACCCGTAATAGATATATAAAGGCGCGTAATTCAATTTATGCGCCTTTTGTTTTTTTGATGGCGCAGATTTTAACCACAGAGGCACGGAGGAGGCGCAGAGTGCACAAAGAAAAAATTTTCAATCACAGATGCTGGCAAATTGCACTGATTACGCAGATGCTTGTTTGATGAATTTACTTTTAACAAATCCCGAAATTATCAGCGTCATCAAATTAATCAGCTAGCATCTGTGGTGTTTTTTTTCGATGCTTTTAATTCCCCATTCCCTTTTCGGGAACCCAAACCTGGCTTTTGATAAGCCATTTGCCGTTTATTTGCCTTAACACCATGCCGAAGGCGCCCCTTGCAGTGAAACGTGCGTGCCCCGGGAGTTCTCCGCTGTAGGATACCGGCACAATTACGTAAACATTGTCGTCGGTTTGCTGGTAAACGGTTACCTGGTCAATAACACCTTTAAATTTCGAAATATGATTGTCTTTTACAGCTTTCTCAACGGCATTTACCCATTGGATACCGGCTGTAGGCCCGTTCCACGAGTAGGGCGGCTCATCATCGGCAACAACAGCATTGGGTGTGTATAAATTGGCAACGGCTTGTTCATTAAAATCATTAGCTGCGTAAATAGCGATGCGCACCACTTCCATTACATCGGCATGGGGGATAGTATCTACTTTCGAAATTGCTATTTTCCCTGTACTCATATCTTTAAGAAACGATTTACTATACCCTTTAAAAGCGGAGCCGCTTAATGCAACCAGGCCAAAAACGGAAACAAGCAGTGCCCTTTTTATCATGATATTTAAATTGACGGCTACCCGCTTATTTAATTCGCGGATAAACCAACAGGAAGTTAATAGTTCCCGAATATAAAAAAAGGATTTGATGGATAAAAACATAAAATAATGCAGGCACAGGTACCACATTTGTTTGGCGGTTTATACCTTTGCGGCATGGAAACCATCACCTGGCACGATTTTGAAAAAGTAGAACTGCATGCCGGTACTATTTTAGAAGTGGCCGATTTCCCCGGAGCGCGTAAACCGGCCTATAAAATCAGGGTTGATTTTGGCCCATTTGGCATAAAATGGTCGAGCGCACAAATTACCAAGCACTACACTAAGGAGGAGTTGCCTGGCAGACAGGTGGTAGGGGTAATTAACTTCCCCAAAAAACAAATAGCAAACTTTATGTCGGAATTTTTGGTAACCGGCTTTGCCGACGAAAATGGCGATATTGTTTT
>JBDUDE010000106.1:0-2109 GCA_040003105.1 Mucilaginibacter sp.
CTTATTAGTAACGAAGCGGCTAAAATAAATGAGTAAACGAGTAAATTTTTCATTCGATAAATTTGTTTTGTCAAGGTTGATGAAGCTATTATTTGGCATGTCGCCGCATAATATTTCATAATATGTAAAAGCAACCTAACGGCAAAAATGCTGTTTTATTGGTGTTTTGAGGATGTAACACACTTTGCGGGTTAACAAATCATTGATTTCCAGTTAAAAATATTTGAAAAACTTATGATTAGGGCGCATGAATTACATTGCTTTAGCAACCCAAAGGCTACCCGGCGGTGGTAAATATTTTGGATGGAAACTTTTAGGGAAGATAAAATCTTTAAAAACCAATACCCTCATTTTTTAAATTGAAATATGATAAATTAGCCCGATAATTTTATAGTTCTCTATGCATCATCCATACCTTTTAAAACGAGCCGTAACAATAATTTTTTGCGCAACTATTTTAGGTACCGCAGTTGCCCAGGATCCTGCAGGCAAAACATCCGATGGCCCTTATCGCAACGGTATGGTAGTTTGCGCCACGCCAAATGCATCAAAGGTAGGGTTGGACATATTAAAGAAAGGCGGTAATGCGGTTGATGCGGCAGTAGCCGTGCAATTTGCGCTTGCCGTAACCCACCCCGAAGCAGGTAACATTGGCGGCGGTGGTTTTATGGTTTACCGCTCGGCAAAGGGAAATACCAATACGCTCGACTTTAGGGAAAAAGCCCCGGCCGCAGCCAGCGCGAATATGTATTTGGATAGCGCCGGGAATGTGATAAAAGATATGAGCCTTGCTACACACCAGGCATCCGGCGTGCCCGGTTCGGTTGACGGAATGGTTGAGGCCCACCGCAAATACGGCAAGTTGAAATGGGCCGATTTGGTTCAGCCGGCTATCGACCTCGCCCGCAATGGCTTTGCCATAACCAAACGGCTGGCCGGCTCGCTTAATTGGGGCGGACCCCAATTCAGGAAGCTTAATCCCGGTAAAACCTACTTTTTAAAGGATGTTGCATGGAAGGAAGGCGACCTGCTGGTGCAGGAGGATTTGGGAAAAACATTGGAACTGATACGTGATAAGGGTCGCGATGGCTTTTATGCCGGTAAGGTAGCCGACGAAATTGCCGCCGAAATGCAGGCCGGCAAAGGCCTGATTTCGAAGGTGGACTTACAAAACTATCATTCCGTATGGCGCAATGCAATAATCGGGAAGTATAAAGATTATAAAATTATCACCATGCCGCCGCCATCAAGCGGGGGCATTGCCTTGTTGCAGTTGCTGCATTCGGTTGAAAAATACCCGCTGCACCGCTGGGGCCATAACCAGGATTCGACCGTGCAGCTGATTGTTGAGGCCGAACGCCGCGTGTACGCCGACCGCTCCAAATACCTGGGCGACCCGGATTTTTATAAGGTGCCTGTAGATAGCCTGCTAAACCCGGTATACCTTGACGCCCGGATGAAAACATTTAACTGGAACGCAGCTACGCCAAGCAGCAGCATACAGCCCGGCTCATTTGTAGGTTACGAGAGCGACCAGACTACCCATTATTCTATTGTGGATAAGGAAGGGAATTCAGTATCGATAACTACTACGCTTAACGGTTCGTTCGGCTCGAAAATATTGGTGGGCGGAGCAGGCTTTCTGCTGAATAACGAGATGGACGATTTTAGCTCGAAAGCGGGTGTGCCGAATATGTTTGGGCTGATAGGCGGCAAAGCCAACAGTATACAGCCGGGCAAACGCATGTTATCGTCCATGACGCCGACTATCATTGAGAAAGACGACAAGCTGTTCATGGTAGTAGGCACGCCGGGCGGCTCAACCATAATAACTTCGGTGTTTCAAACTATTTTGAACGTAATTGAGTTTGATGAAGATATGCAGCAGGCCGTTACCGCCAAACGTTTCCACCACCAATGGCTGCCCGACCAGGTAAACATTGAAAAGGATGCGCTTGACCCTGCAGCGATAAGCAAGCTGGAACAAAAAGGCTACAAGATAATAACCGGCGGCGCAAGCGGCCGCGTAGATGCGATACTAATAACCAAAGACGGTTACTACGCAGGCGCCGACCCGAGAGGGGATGATACGGGGTTGGGGTTTTAGTC
>JBDUDE010000969.1:0-7004 GCA_040003105.1 Mucilaginibacter sp.
GCGGGTATTTGTCTGTCATTATGCCATCGTACGAAAAGCGGCGATACCCCTGCGTCTGTAACAACACATCCAGGTCGGCCATCTTTTTTTCGTCGGGATGGTTAAAGTAGTAATTAGGCTTTTCAATATAACCTGTAATATCGGCGGTCAATAGCAGGTAGCTTAATATGGTAGTTTCGGCATTTTCGTCAAACGGCACTTTTGCATCATCAATAACTGTTAACGAAAAATGGCCTTCGGCAGGCGCGGTGCCATTTTTGGCAGCAACACTTAGTTTAACTTTCTGCCGGGTCGCATAGTCCGGGTGGTCACTGGTTACCGAAAGATTGAGCTGGTCGGGGTGCATTACATAGGCAATCCTTTCACTTAACGGCTCGCCATCATCCGCGAACAGCGTAATCTGCACAATGCCAGTCGGGAACTTGCTTTTGGGCACCGTTGCCGAATAAACCTGGTTTTGAAGCTTGGTTTGAGCTGCAAAGCAAATGATACCAGCCGACTTTGCTATTATGAAAAACGTTTTCCCCTCATTTTCTTTTACAAACGCAGCGTCCGACAGCAGTTTTATTTTTAAATTCTCCGGGTCCGCATTGTCGATATTAATGGTAGTGGCATCAGCCAATATTTTTGGTATTTCGGGTGTTGCAGTTGTGCCGTCGGCGTAGGTTACATTGGCAGTATAGGTTTTGCCGTCCTCGGGCACTAACATAAAGTAACCCATACCAAGGTGTGATGATGCAATATCAGCTACAACTTTGCCGGTATTATCAGTAACGGTTCCTTTAACGTCAATACCTAGCCCATCAGGCTTTAAAGCTTTAAACGCAATTTTTGATGGTACACCGCCTATCAGCTGCCCACCTTCGGGAAAAAATTGCATGTCATTTGGTTCAGACACCGGCTTCAGTGAGAACTTGTTTGTGCCCTGCCTTCTGTCGCCGCGGTCAATAACCGTAATTAGTTGGGTCGAGTCGAGCGTGACGTTTTTTGTATTCAAAAAGGTGATATCCACAAATCCTTTTTTATCGGTAACACCTTTGCCTTTTGCTATCTCATCATAATCTTTTTCAATCGTCCAGCTTACCTTTTTATCGGCGTAAGGGTTGCCGTCGTTATCTTTATAGAATATGCCTGCCGTAATTTTGGTCAGTTTGCCGGTTACCGAGCGTTTTAGCGAAATGTTTGTAGATAAGTTATTATTTATCGCATCGCCAACGGTGATGTTTTTATTAAAAAAATAAGCCGGGCCGGCATTATTCATCCAGTTGGTGTAAGCCACAACCCTATAATTCCCTTTTTTAAAAGTGAATTGAGACAACGGGATAGCGGCCCAGGCAACGCTGTTTTTCACAGGAAGCTTCAATGATGTTACCAGTGAATCCTTGGCAGTAAGCAGGTCAACGTATATCACTTTACTTATTCCCGATGGCTGGTGCTGGTCCATAGTTAAATAGGCCTTAAACCATATTGTGTCGCCTACGGCATAATATGGCTTGTCGAAATGCAGGTAAACGCGCTCAACAGGCATATCGGCGTATAATTTGGCGGTTTTGGCCATTACTTTGTTTAGTACCTGCGAGTCCTGGGCGGCGGCAGTTAAACAAGCAGATGTTAGCAGGAGTAAAAGTAAATTTCTTAAAAACCTCATGAATATAGTTTAATCCGGATGATAGGGCTAATATAGCCCATTGCCCGCTAAAATAGATAAGATGGCAGCGGGTTTAACATATTTTTACATTTTTAAACAGGAATGTTACTTAACCACCATCTGTATAGTGTTACGGCTTAGTTGTTCCAGTAATATGGTTTTACCGGCTTTTAAATCATTCAACCAGTCGTTATTGTAGTGCCTTACTGTAATTAAGGTTAGCCCCCCGTTATATTTTACGTTGAAATCCTGGCATAATGCTTTCAGTAATTTCTTAAACCTTTCCTCGTAAAAATCAATACAAACCGAAAAGCTAAGTGCCGATGTCTGCATCATATTTACTTTTGCATGGGTACCGGCAAACATTCCGAAAATATCGCTTAAATGATTTTCAGAAATAAAAGAGTAGTCCTTGGCAGATAAAGAAATTAACACCTGGTTTTGTTTGAGGATGATAACCGGCTTTAAAAACTGGTTTCGGCCGTTTTCTTTAATTACGGTTCCCGGTTCGGTAGGATTGGTAAATGGCTTAACCAACAAAGGTATTTTGGCGTTTTGCAGTGGTTTTATCGTTTTCGGGTGGATAACCGTGGCGCCGTAATAAGTCATTTCTATGGCTTCAGAATAGGAAAGTTCATCAAACTTAATGGTGTCTTTAAAAAACTTTGGGTCGGCATTCAGCACACCAGGCACATCTTTCCACGTAGTTACTGATTCGGCGCCCAGGCATGACGCAAATATGGATGCCGTATAATCTGAGCCTTCGCGGCCCAGGGTAGTGGTAAAGTTTTCGGACGTTCCGCCTAAAAAACCTTGTGTTACCACAATTCTTTTTTGTAGCAAAGCAGGTATTGCGGTGGTAATGCTTTCCTTTGTTTTGCCCCATTGAACGATGCCCTCGCGGTAGGTATTATCGGTATGGATATAGCCACGCACATCAATCCATTGGCTTTTTAACCCGGTTTTATTTAAATAGGCGTTAACTATCCGTGTGGATACCAATTCGCCGATGGATACAATTTGGTCGTAAATAAAATCGTAATCATCGTGCGGTTCTTCTTCAATTATCCAGTCAATCTCAACAAAAGCATTAGCTACATCATTGAATATAGTATCGTTTTTATCAAACAATTGCTCTATAATGTCGTAATGATACTTTTTTATTTCATCGAAAATGGTGTGCACCTCATCATCGCCGTCAACATAGGCTTTGGTCAGCTTTTCGAGCGCATTGGTGGTTTTGCCCATTGCCGAAACAACAATCAACAATTCATTTTCCTGGTATAGTTTAACTACACTGGCCAGGTTAACTATATTATCCGCATCCTTTACCGATGCACCACCGAATTTAAATACAAGCATTATTTAAGGTATTGTGTTATGACCGTGTTTGGCCGGAGTAACTACTTAATTTCCAATTGGTATTATCAACCCGCAACTTTTATAAATTAATAGCCATTAATTGCTCTTTTGACAACGATCCATTAAGCCATCCCGCCTCAACGGCGGCGCCGTATTTCTTTTTATAAAACGTAATAGCCGGTTCGTTCCAGTCAAGTACCTGCCAGCTCATGCCGTTAAAGCCCAACTCTTTAGCCTCGGCAATCATCCTGTCGAACAATAATTTGCCAACGCCTTTCCCGCGCATTGCCTCTGTAACAATTAAATCTTCCAGGTACAAGCGGTTGCCCTTCCATGTAGAATAGCGGATATAATAAACTGCAAAGCCTACAATCACCCCATCATCCTCGGCCACAAATGCCTTCCAAACTGGTTTTTCGCCAAAGCCGGCGTCTTCAAATTCTTGTAAGGTAACGGTAACTTCTTCGGGAGCCCGTTCAAAAAGCGCCAGTTCATTTACCAGTTCCATTAATCGGGGGCAGTCTTCTTTTTTTGCTATACGAATGTTCATTAGTTCAATTGTTCATTAGTTCATTGGTGAATAGTCCGACACTTATCCAATGGGAGTCGAGTTTAATAATTATAGCGCAGGATCATCGGTGTAATCATCCTCAAATCGGTGGAATCCAAGTTAATTGTTTTTCCAGTGTTTCACAATCCTTTGCCCGAATATAGTGCTGCCGAGTCGTACCATATTGCTGCCTTGTTCAATGGCAACTTTATAGTCCGATGACATGCCCATCGATAGGGTGTCAAACGATTTTTCCTTCCTGAAAAAACTTTGTTTTATACCATCGAAAAAGGTTTTAAGTTCGTAGTATTCATCCTTTATTTGCTTTTCAACATCGGTATTGGTGGCTATCCCCATCAGCCCGCGGATTTTGATGTGCTTTAAAGCAGCAAACTCATCCGAGCGGAGCAATTCAATCACCTCGTCAAAGCCCAGGCCGAATTTTGTTTCTTCATCGGCAATATAAACCTGTAACAGGCAGTCAATAACGCGGTTATGTTTCTCGGCATGCTTGTTTATTTCCTGCAGCAATTTAAGGCTATCAACCGATTGTATCATGCTGATAAATGGGGCGATATACTTAACCTTATTGCTTTGCAGGTGGCCAATCAGGTGCCATTCAATATCTTTTGGAAGCTGTTCGTATTTTTCTACCAACTCCTGCACCATATTTTCGCCGAATAAGCGTTGTCCTGTATTGTAAGCCTCAAGCACTTCGGCGGCCGGTTTGGTTTTCGATACTGCTATTAAGGTTACGTTTATAAGTTCCGTTTCTTTTTTTAAGCTTTTGATGTTCTCTGCTATGCTCATTAATCCGTAAATTTGCCTAAATGTATACGCCGCTAAATTACAGAATGCACAAATATATCGCCTTGTTTTTTTTCGTATCGCTTTTATTATTTTCATGTGGTGGCGATAGTACCCCTAAAGGAATTATAAAACATAAAGAAATGACCAGCCTTTTAACCGAAGTGCACCTGATTGACGGACGCATGTCGAGCGTATCCCAAGCGGCTGATAGTTTGACAAAGTATGGCTCGGTGCGGTACGATGCTTTGTTTAAACGGTATCATACGGATTCGGCTACATTTAATAAAAGCGTTAAATATTATGCCAGCCAGCCTGCAGAAATGGCTAAAATGTATGACGATATACTGGCGAACCTGAAATTTAAATCCGATTCATTAACCAAATCGCAGCATAAAACCGATTCGCTAAAAAGATTGGAAGAAAAAAAACTTAAAACATAATAATGCTTTACCCCGAAAATAGTACTGATAAGCTTGGGTTTACCGAGGTAAAGGAACTGATAAAGGCACATTGCCTGAGCGAGATGGGCCGCCAAATGGTGGATAAGATACAGGTAATGAACAATTACGACCAGATACGTAAGTTTCTTTACCAGGCCAACGAGTTTAAAATTATCCTCCAAAATGATGCGCCGCTGCCTATTCATCATTTTTTTGATATAAAGTCGCTGGCCAACAAGGCGAAAATTGAAGGCGCTTTTTTAAGCGAAGAAGAGTTTTACCAGGTGCAGGCTTCGCTGACCACGGTATTTGCCGTAATAGGTTATTTTAACGAACGTGAAGGGCAGTATCCGAATCTGGAGGCGCTGTTTGAGCACCTGCCGATTGAAAAGGCTATCCTCAAAAAAATTGATTTAATTATTGATCAAAAAGGAAAGATACGGCCCAATGCATCGCGAGAACTGCAGGATATAACTTCCGGCATAGCTAAGGCCGAACAGGAGGCCCGCAGAAAAATAGACCAGATATTTAAAAATGCATCAGCAAATAACTGGACGGCAGACGGCTCATTAACTGTGCGTGACGGGCGTTTATGCATCCCGCTGCTTGCCGAAAACAAACGAAAGCTGAAAGGCTTTATACATGATGAATCGGCATCGGGCCAAACGGTTTATATGGAACCGGAGGAGGTGTTTTCGCTGAATAACAAGATCCGCGACCTTGAATTTGAGCGCCGCAGGGAAATAATTAAGATATTAACCATCTTAACAGATGAGTTAAGGCCGTACGTTCCGCTTTTACTTTCCTATCATGGGTTGTTAACTAAACTTGATTTCGTACGTGCCAAAGCCTTGTTTGCTATTGATATTGAAGGCACCATGCCCGAGTTGGTGAACGAAGCACGCCTTAAATTAAGCAACGCCCGTCACCCGTTGTTGTTGCTGAATTTTAAAAAGGAAGCGAAAACGGTAGTGCCTTTGAACGTTCAGATTGATGAGGGTACCCGGATAATTGTTGTATCCGGACCCAATGCAGGCGGTAAATCTGTTTGCATGAAAACCGTCGGGTTATTACAAATGATGGTACAGGCAGGGTTATTGATATCCGCAGCTGAAGGTAGTGTTGCCGGAGTGTTTAAACAGTTGTTTGTTGATATTGGCGACGACCAATCCATTGAAAGTGATTTGAGTACCTACAGCGCCCATCTATCCAAAATGAAAACCTTTGTGGAGCAGGCCAATGGAAAGACACTAATACTGATTGATGAGTTTGGTACCGGCACCGACCCCCAGTTTGGCGGCCCGATTGCTGAAGCTGTACTGGAATCACTGAATCAGAAAAAGGTTAAAGGGATGGTTACTACCCACTACTCGAACCTGAAAATATTTGCCAGCCATACGGAGGGAATTGAAAATGCATCCATGCTGTTTAATAACGTGGAGATGAAGCCGCTTTATATGCTGGAGGTTGGTAAACCCGGAAGCTCGTACGCGTTTGAGATAGCACAGAAAATTGGTCTGCCGCAAAACGTACTTAACCTGGCCAAAAATAAGGTGAGCGCCGGTCAGAAAAAGGTAGATACTTTACTGGTTGATTTGGAGCGCGAGAAGAAAGAGATTTATGATAGCAAAATAAAACTCGAACGCCAGCAGCGCCAGGTAAACACCCTGCTCGCCGAAAACGAAAAGCTGAAAAGCTATTTGGAGGAAAATAAAAAAGCACTGATAAGGGATGCCAAAGACCAGGCAAAAAACATTATTTTAAATGCCAATAAGCTGGTTGAAAACACCATATCCGAAATTAAAAGCAGCAACGCCGATAAAGAAACGACAAAAAATTTGCGCGAAAACTTAAGCCGGGAATTGCAAAAAAATACGATTAAACCGGTTGTTGTTAAGCAAGTCCAATCCGAAGAGGAAGAATTAAAGCCCGGCGACTGGGTAAAGCTAACCGACAGCGAAACTACCGGCCAGGTTATTGAACTGATAAAGGATAACGTGGTAATTGCCATCGGCGATTTACGTACCGTAGCGAAGCGAAAACGGGTGATGAAAGTATCAAAATCTGCTGTGCCGAAAGAGATACGTAAGAGCTACAGCCAAACCAATGATATGGCCAGCTTTAGTCCCGAGATTGATGTGCGTGGAATGCGCACCGAAGATGCGCTGGGGAATATTGAACGTTTGTTCGACCG
>JBDUDE010000539.1:0-6988 GCA_040003105.1 Mucilaginibacter sp.
CCCAGTGACCAATTATTGGGTAAATAAAACCTGTAATACCAATTGAATAAAGGATATCGCCGCGGAAACTTGTACGGCCAATCATAGCGCCCGATACGATAGTTGAACAAGTATCAGCGAAAGCATATTGGAAAATCCAGTGTGCCAATACCGGGATACCTGTTGTTCCGTAGGTAAGTGGTGTATTTTGTAAAAAGAACCAGTTGGTAATGGTCTTGCCATCGGCGCCTAAACCGCCCCAGCCAATAAACCAGTTACCGTTACCAAACATAAATGCGTAACCAACAGCATAAAATAAAATTCCGCAAAGGCAGGTATCAAAAACACACTCCATTAATACGTTAACGGTTTCGCGCTTGCGGGCAAAACCAGCCTCAAGCATTACGAAACCAGCCTGCATGCCAAATACCAGGAAAGCAGCAACCAGCGTCCATACCGTGTTAACTGTATTAATTAATGATGTTTCGTGCGCGGTGTACACTTCGGCAGCAGCGTGCGCCTTGGTGCCAAAAATACCTGGCAACGTCATCATAGCAAATACGATAAGGCCAAGGCCTATCATTTTCCCAGCAAAAATAGTAGCGCCAAGCTGCCATTTCTCTCGTGTCAGTTGTCGGACCGAACTGAGCAAGCCGTCCTTTGTAAAGTTTACTTTCATTGTTTGATTAGTTTAATTTAGTTTGATTGATATTATTTAAGGTGAATTTTAAATCGATTCTTAATTTTGTTTTAATCCGTGCGATTATTGCTGATTTTTGCGAAATATTTAATAAACACACACTTTTTATAAATTTTTCTATGAAATTATGGATGAATTTTAATAAAAACAAATTTTTGAACAATTATTTAACATTAAAATTTACATTTTTATCAAATTAATAAATTTAGGCATAAAAAGCAGGCAATTTTTGAATTTTTAATAATCATAAATTTATACAAATAAAAAAGCAAGTCAAAAATATATGAAATAATAAGCAAACTCTAAAATAGTTACTTAAAATTCCAATTTTATCTCTAAAATCAACCAATTTCATATACAAAACCCCTCAAAAAGTCGGGATTTGGCCCAAAATCAATTGAAACCAATAGAAATTCGATTCATTTTAGAAAAAATGCACTTTTTTTGATATTTATTTAAAAATCTCTACATATAATAAAGTATAGTTTTATTTTTGACCTAAACCTTTAAAATCAGTTTCATGGGCAATATTCGTTTCCAGGCTTTGCAGGCAGTACTTACCAGGGGCATACCCGAGGTAAAATTCCCGTCTCAAAAAATCTCCGACTTTTTTGGAGCTAACGTTTTCGATAAAAAGAAGATGAAAGAATACCTGTCGTCCGAAGCCTACCAGGGTATTATCAATTCCATCGACAAGGGCGAACCTATCCCCCGTGATATGGCCGAGCAGGTTGCTTCAGCCATGCGCTCTTGGGCAATGGGTAAAGGCGCCACGCACTATACGCACTGGTTTCAGCCGCTAACCGGGTCAACCGCCGAAAAACACGATGCGTTTTTTGAGCCCACCGGCGACGGCGGCGCTATCGAAAGGTTTTCGGGCGACGCACTTGCCCAACAGGAGCCTGACGCATCCAGTTTTCCGAGCGGTGGTATACGCAATACCTTCGAGGCACGAGGCTACACCGCCTGGGACCCATCCTCCCCTGCCTTTATTATGGCGCGGACATTGTGTATCCCGACTGTGTTTGTGTCGTACACCGGCGAGGCGTTGGATTACAAGGTACCTTTACTAAAAGCATTGAATGTGCTTGATAAAGCCGCTGTTGACGTTTGCCATTATTTTGATAAAAGCGTTGAAAAGGTAAATGCCTCGCTGGGCATTGAGCAGGAATACTTTTTGGTTGACATTGCCTTATTTAATGCGCGCCCCGATTTGTATTTAACAGGACGGACGCTGTTTGGCCACATGTCGGCTAAAAACCAGCAACTGGAGGACCATTATTTTGGTTCGATACCTGAGCGGGTGTACGCATTTATGCAGGATATGGAGACCGAGGCCTTATTATTAGGCATACCGTTAAAAACACGTCATAACGAGGTGGCGCCATCGCAATTTGAGTGCGCGCCTATTTACGAAGAGATAAACCTGGCCATTGACCATAACCAGCTGTTGATGGATTTGATGGACAGGGTGGCCAAGCGTCATAACTTTAAAGTGCTGCTGCACGAGAAGCCTTATGCAGGCATCAATGGCTCGGGCAAGCATAATAACTGGTCGATGATAACCAATACAGGTAAAAACCTGTTATCGCCGGGTAAAACGCCAAAAAACAACCTGATGTTCCTTACATTTTTTGTAAATACCATCAGGGCGGTTTATGAGCATGCTGATTTGTTAAGGGCATCGATCGCATCGGTAAATAACGACCATCGTTTAGGCGCCAACGAGGCTCCCCCGGCAATCATATCCATATTCCTCGGCAGCCAGCTGAGCGACGTGCTTGACGAGATTGAAACGTCACGCATCAGCAAAAAAATAAAAGAAGATGCTTTGCTATGGCAGGGCATCCCGAAGATACCGCAGATATTAAAGGATAATACCGACCGTAATCGTACTTCGCCTTTTGCCTTTACAGGTAATAAGTTCGAGCTGCGGGCTGTGGGTTCATCCGCAAACTCTGCCAGCCCGATGACGGTACTCAACCTGATAGTGGCCGACCAGCTTAGAAAATTTAAATATGACGTTGATAAGCTGATAAAGAAAGGCGAGAAAAAAGACGTAGCCCTGTTATATGTAATAAAACGCTATATAAAGGAGTCGAAAAATATCCGCTTTGAAGGCAACGGCTACAGCGCCGAGTGGGAAACTGAGGCTGCGCAACGCGGGTTGGCCAATATAAAAACCACGCCCAGGGCGCTCGATGCCATGTTGTCAGACAAAACCGACTATTTATTTGCTGATACGGGCGTATTTTCAAAAAGGGAATCGCACGCCAGGCACGAAATTTTGCTGGACAGCTTTTACAAAAAGTTACAGATTGAGGCCCGCGTAATAGGCGAACTGGGTACCAACGTAATTATACCGTCCGCATTAACTTACCAAAGTAAGCTGGTTGAAAATGCAAGAGGACTAAAAGACCTTGGGCTGGATAAAGAGACCTATAAAACGCAGCTCGATATCATTATCAAAATATCGGAGCACGTTAACGCTATCCAATCGAATATCGATGAAATGGTAAATGCCCGTAAAAAAGCCAATACCATTGATGATATACGCGATAAAGCCATAGAGTACGATGAAAAAGTAAAACCATTCTTCCAGCCTATACGGTACCATGTGGACAAGCTGGAGCAGCTGGTTGATGATTCGTTATGGCCGCTGCCTAAGTTTAGGGAGTTGTTGTTTATTAAATAGACACTAATTTCACGAATTAAGACGAATCTTACTAAGCACGAATTTTCACGAATTTTACGAATTTGAATAGCGCGAAGTATTATAGTTGTCTTTAATATTTCACGAATCAGATTTGAGAAATTCGTTTTAATTCGTGGAATTCGTGTCTTTCAATTCGCGTATGCCTGCATCTTCTGCCTCCAACTCCTTAATATACCGCACCTTTAGGTGGTCGTAAAACGAGTGCTTGTCTATTAAAATAGCTACCAGGCTGGCTATCATCCCGGCCAATATCAGGTGAAAAATAACATTATGCCGGTCCGTCATTTCTAAAACCAATATAACCGACGTAAATGGAGAACGCGCCACGCCCGTTAAAAAGCCGACCATTCCGGCAAGTATCAGCATATTGGCGTTATTGCCTGCAATACTAAACCAGCTTGCCACCAATGAACCGATGCTTGCCCCCGCCCCTAACGCCGGTGCAAAAACACCGCCGGAAGCCCCGGTAGTAAATGAAAAGAGCGGCCCGGCTATTCGCAGCAACGGCGTGTACCACGATACATACTTGTTATCTGCAAATAACGTTTTCTCCATTATTTCCTTACCCGAACCCAATACCTCTTTATTTATAAAAACCGCTAAAAACGCCATGGCCAGCGCGCAACCTATCACATAAAATACATGGTGCCTGTTAAGCTTAAACCGCGCCTTGAGGGAAAATATAAACAATATCAGCTTAGCCATGGCGGCGCCCGCGAGTCCAGAAATTACCGCAACCAGCGCCACGCTGAAAAATATATAGGGCGAAAGGTTATCAACTTTCGGATAGCCAAGGTATAAATAAGGCCCCAACAAAGCCTGCGCCGACAAGCCTGCAATAATTACCGACGAAAATATAGCAGTTTTATAATAGCTGAAATGCGTTTTTGTCAATTCCTCAATGGCAAATACAATCCCGCCCAGCGGTGTATTAAAGGCTGCGGCCAAACCTGCGGCGGCCCCGGTAACCATCATGTTGCGCTTGGCAATTTTAGGCCACCATTTTGGCAGCACCTGGTACACAATTTTGTATATTGATGCTGCAATTTGTATAGTCGGCCCTTCCCGGCCTATGGCCCCGCCTCCAAAAGCCATAACCAGGCTCGATAGTACCTTAACCACTATAATACGTGCGCCTAAAAGTTTATCAACCAAACCACTGGTTTTAGGCGATGATATTTGTATGGCGGCGCTTACCTGCGGGATACCGCTTCCCCGCGCGTACGGCGCAAATTGTTTTACCAGCCACCAGGCCAATACGAAACAAGCCGGCGTTAAAACAAAAAGCAGCCAGGCGTGATAATTATATATACTGGTACCCAAATCTTCGGCAACGATAAATAATTTGGTATAGATTACGGCAACAATACCAGTAAGTACCGATGCCATCCAAAAAGGAATAGCCTGCAGCGCATTCTTTTTTAAGTTCTCGTTACGTATCCTGTCGAACGCGGTTTTAAGCTGAAGACGGAGCCAGGTGATGAATTTCATTTAGCAGTGGGGTATTACTTCTGTTGAACAAAATACCGGCCGGTATGTGTTAACAATTGCGCAAATGTAGTTAAAGACACTAATTTTCACGAATTGAGTTAACACTAATTTTCACGAATTAAATCGAATTTCACGAATTGAGTCAGGCATCCATTTTGAAAATCCTGAATTTCCGCGGATTGATTAGAATTTCACGAATTAGATTTCAGAAAATTCGAGCTAATTCGTGAAATTCGTGTCATTCATTCGATAAAATTCCTGAAATTCGTGCTTTTTAAATTCGGCGCTTATGAGTTCTTCGCAAAGATATGACCAAAGGGGTGTTTCAGCCTCGAAAGATGATGTACACAATGCCATTAAAAATATTGACAAAGGCATTTTTCCGAAAGCTTTTTGCAAAATTGTGCCTGATATTTTAACCAACGACCCATTGTATTGCAACATTATGCATGCCGATGGTGCAGGCACCAAATCATCATTAGCATATACTTACTGGAAAGAAACCGGCGACATTTCCGTATGGCGCGGCATTGCACAGGATGCCATTATCATGAACCTGGACGATTTGCTTTGCGTGGGGGCAACTGATAATATCCTGCTGTCATCAACCATAGGCCGTAACAAAAATCTTATACCCGGCGAGGTAATCGCAGCTATAATAAATGGCACCGAAGAAATACTGGCCGAATTGAGGCAGGCCGGCATAGGCATCTACTCAACCGGTGGCGAAACTGCCGACGTTGGTGATTTGGTGCGTACAATCATCGTCGACTCCACCGTTACCTGCCGCATGAAACAAAGCGATGTAATATCAAACCACCGCATACAGCCCGGTGATGTTATCGTCGGCCTGGCATCATACGGGCAGGCAACTTACGAAAAGGAATACAATGGCGGCATGGGCTCAAACGGCCTCACTTCAGCCCGGCACGATGTTTTTAATAAAACCATCGCCGATAAATACCCGGAAAGCTACGATGCGGCTATCCCTTACGAATTGATCTTTTCGGGCAGTAAAAACCTTACTGATTTAATTGATATCGGCAACGGTCAAAGCATTACAGCCGGCAAGCTGGTACTGTCGGCAACGCGTACCTACGCCCCTATCATTAAAAAAATGCTGGACGGCTATCGCGATAGCATACATGGCATGGTTCATTGCAGTGGCGGTGCACAAACCAAAGTGCTGCATTTTGTTGATGATGTACATGTTATAAAAGATAACCTGTTCCCTGTTCCCCCATTATTTGATTTGATACAACAGGAATCAAAAACCAGCTGGCAGGAAATGTACAAAGTATTCAATATGGGTCATCGTATGGAGTTGTATGTGCCACAGGAGATTGCCGGTGAATTGATTAGTATATCAGAAAGTTTTGGGGTTGATGCAAAAATTATAGGGCGGGTTGAAGCTGCGGATAAAAAGCAGGTAACGATAAGGTCGGAGTTTGGGGAGTTTGTGTATAATTAAGTAAAGAGATTTTACCAATCCTTTGACATTTCGTCAACTTCCTCCTGGGAATAAAAATCACCGGCCTTAACCCTGGCAACGGCTTCACCTATTTCCTGGTTGTACTGCTCAATACTAATTATAACGACATCTTGCTCGAATGGTTCCGCGCTTTGTATGTTATTCATATCTACTTTAATCAAATTTAAATATTTTTAGCCATTTAAACCAAGAAAGGCCCGGACATTTGCCCGGGCCTTTTCCATTATGCGGTTAAAGGTGTTATTAATTGAAGATGTACCTTACACCCAACTGCACCTGGTAACGCGAAATCTGGCCAATTTCATTCACGAATGAAGTAGTAACAGGTGTTAAGTTAGCTTTGTTAAGATAAGGGAATGAATAAGTTGCATGACCTGTCTGCTGGTCGATACCCTGGTATTTAAGAACAGTAGTACTACCGTTGTTAAAGCCGCTATACGAATCTTGGTATAAACCCCAGTTTTTGTTCAAAAGGTTACCAAAGTTTATGAAATCAGCAGTAAACTGAAGCGTGTTTTTAGTTTTACCTACGTTTATAAAAATGTCTTGTGCAAGGTGCAGGTCAAGCCTTTTAAAGTAAGGCAATATTACACCGTTACGCTGGGTAAAT
>JBDUDE010000697.1:0-2102 GCA_040003105.1 Mucilaginibacter sp.
AGGAAGTAGTGATTGCGGGCTTTACCAAAAACGAAGGCACCAGCAAACCGTTTAGCGCACTTGCGCTTGGCGTGTATGATAATGGTACGCTGCGTTACGTTGGTAAAGTCGGCACCGGCTTTAACGATAAAATGCAAAAGGAAATGATGGCGCAGTTTAAGCCATTGATAACAGATAAAAGCCCGTTTGATGTAGAACCGGACGTTGACAAGCCCTCACGCTTCAGGCCGAAACGTTTAGGGGCCAAGCCCACCTGGCTGAAACCGGAGTTGGTTGGCGAGGTTGCCTTTGCCGAAGTGACGAGTGACGGTGTATTCCGCCAGGCATCATTTAAAGGCATGCGCACCGATAAAAAAGCAAAGGAGGTTATTTTGGAAACCCCAAACGATACAACCGAAACAGTTGAGGAAGTGGATGAAAAAGATACCGGCGGCCATAGCAAGGCTATTGAACCGCCAAAAGAAAAAGGGCGTAAAACCTTGTTAAACCCTACCGACGAAACACAGGTGCGCAAAATTTGCGGGCACGATATAAAATTCACCCATTTAAGCAAGGTCTACTGGCCCGAAGACAAGGTAACCAAGCGCGATATGTTTA
Organism: Mucilaginibacter sp.; assembly: GCA_040003105.1. GTDB lineage: Bacteria > Bacteroidota > Bacteroidia > Sphingobacteriales > Sphingobacteriaceae > Mucilaginibacter. Next base: position 598 of record JBDUDE010000697.1, read on the forward strand.
ACTACTATTACCAGGTTGCGGAGTATATTCTGCCGTATTTAAAAGACCGGCCGATGTCGCTAAACCGTTTCCCTAACGGGATACACGGGCCAAGCTTTTACCAAAAAGACATTAAAGGCAAAGCGCCCGACTGGATAACCAAAACATTCCCATACACCAACGGTGAAGGCGAACACAAAGAGTACCTGGTGGGCAGCGACGAGGCTGTTTTATTATGGATGGCCAGTTTAGGTTGTATTGAGATGAACCCCTGGTTCAGTCGTGTAAAATCACCGGACAACCCGGACTATTGCGTGATAGACCTTGACCCGGATAAAAACACCTTCGACCAGGTGATTGAGGCAGCCCTGGAAGTGAAAAAGGTTTTGGATGCGATAGATGTCCCCTCCTACTGCAAAACCTCAGGTTCGACCGGCATGCACATTTACATTCCGCTAGACACTAAGTATACTTATGACCAATCGCAAATGTTTGCCCGGATTATTGTAAACATCGTGCACAAGCAACTTCCGGATTATACCAGTTTGGAAAGAATGGTAGCCAACCGCAAAGGCAAAATGTACCTCGATTTTTTACAGAACCGTCCGGGAGCAACTATTGCCGGCCCGTATTCGCTGCGACCAAAACCAGGTGCAACAGTCTCGATGCCGGTTAGCTGGGACGAGGTAAAGCCGGGTTTAACGATGAAAGACTTTACCATTTTTAACGCCATCGACCGGTTAAGAGAAACGGGCGATTTGTTTAAAGGGGCGCTGGGTAAAGGGATTGATTTGGAGATGGTGATTAAAAAGGCGAAGGGAACGTTTGAGGTGGAGGTGTGATGATGAGAACCAGGGGCCAAGAGTCAAGACAGAAAGGACTGTTTCGGACCAGCCGCTTCACTTGCCTTTTCCTGGTTCTTGACTCCTGGTTCCTGGCTCTTAAGATCTTATTCTAAAAACAATGCCATCATCAGTAGTTGCAGCAATGAAATATAATGAGTCCGAGGCCACGCTGCGGATTACCTATACATCAGGCAAAGTGTATGACTATAAGAACGTACCTCCCGAAGTATTTGAAGAAATGAAAGAAGCCGATTCAAAAGGCACATTTTTAAATTACCAGGTAAAGGGCAGGTACAAGTTTAAGAAAGTTAAATAGCAGCTAACCTCTGTGAACTCCATGTCTCCTCTGTTACTCCGTGGTTAAAATAACCGACGAGCAAGGGGTACGATAAATTAAATTACAAAATGCCCTTAACTTTTTCATCAAAGCAATTATATTTGCGCCAAATTAAATACAACATAAAATGAGTTCAACAGAAAACGCTAACGCAGAAGGTCATTATAAAGTAATGGTATTGGCAATAGCTATAGGTTTATTGGGTGTTTTCCTGCGTTTTGCTGATTTTCATTACGTTAATATCGTTTCAAATATCATTCTGATTATCGGTGTGTTAATTGCGCTGAAATCGGTGTTTGCGATACTTAAATAAGTTATAATTACATCCATTTTGTCATTGCGAG
>JBDUDE010000401.1:0-2101 GCA_040003105.1 Mucilaginibacter sp.
TAGACGAGATGCCAAGCACCAGGTTTTCAGCCGGCGCAAGTTCTGTTGATATCGGTGTGCTTTTCAGAGAGTTCGCATCGTCCTTAGCATTTAGCATGGTTATATCCAGGTGGTTGCGTTCTGTGCCGTATCCTAATTTTACGCTGTAGCCCGTACGTTTATAGGCCGGGGTTTGAAATGATAACGGCTGCTGCGCATCCTGCTCGATCGCTTTGTTAAACCTGCCGTAAATAAACCCGAAGCGAAGCTTACCGGGATTAACCTCAACCCCTCCGCCTAAAAAATTATAACCCGCCAATGTAAACGGCGACCACTGGATACTTTGCCAGCCGGCATGCACGGTTACCCACTTGTAAGTTGGACTAATGCCGTATTGATTAAATGGCTGCCTGAAACCACGTTGCTGATCGCTCACAACAATGCTGAACGGGAAGCTAACACCGTAAATAGTTACTATCGGTGTTCCGCTAAAAAGGTAGTTAAAGCTATGTTCGCGCGGATCGATCCCGCTGGATGAATAAGTACCCAGCCCCATACCGAACGTACCCTGTATGGTTACCGGTTTTTGCGTGCCGATGTTGCCAATGTCTTGCGCGTTTGCGTTAAAACAGCACAACACGCAAAGCGCAAATAAACTATAAATTATCCGTTTCATGTTTTTAGGCCAGATGATAGTGTGAGATGGTAAGAATGTGCCGCTATGAAGCGGCATATCATTATTTCAGCGTTTTAAAATCCGTATCCGCAAGGTTGAATTTTTGCATGGTTTGCCGCAAAGGCATTCCTGGCCGCGCAACGTTAAGCACACCGGCTGTGCTTGCCGGGATAATAACTATCCTAACCTTATCTACATTTATAAAACTCGAATTGCTGGCATAAGTAACCGAGATCCGCACAAATGCGCTGGCGCTTAATGTAGTGAGTTTAAAATTATAAGCCAGCACATAGTCGCCGTTTCCTATACTAAATGGAACTGGCTGCCAGGTAGTGGTGGTGCCGGTATTGCGTAAATACACGGCAATAGTTCCCGTTTTTGCAGCTGCCAAAGCCGAAGCAGGTATGTTGAAATAGGTAGTCGTGTCATTACCGCCACGGTTAATTCGCAGGTATGACGAATTACTATTTGCCACAGCATCATAACCGCCATAAACCCAGTTAAATAAATAGGTGTCAGGCGTTTCAAAGGCCAGCACATTGGCATTGCCTGCAGGGCCCTTTAATGATGTGCCGCTGCCCCATGCGCCGGCAGCTTTGGGGCCGTAAATTTTATAGGTGGTTATATCGATATAAAAGTCGCCATCGTTACCTGTTGCCGCTGCCGGAACCCCGGTGCCGCTCAGCACTGCTGAACCGTTGGTTCCGTTAGCGCCATTTGTACCGTTGCTGCCGTTTGAGCCATTCGTGCCGTTAGTCCCTTTTAACGATGTCCCAGTTCCCCAGCCCGAGCCGGTTTTGGGGCCATAAAACAGCGACGAGGTTTTATCAAAATAATAATCGCCTGTATTGCCAAGGGCTGGTGCTGGTGCGCCTGTACCGCTAAAAATCACACTACCATCGGCTCCGGCAGGCCCGGTTGGACCCTGTGCGCCCTGTGCGCCGCGCAATAAAGTAGGCGTGCCCCAACCCGATGCCGTTTTAGGGCCGTAAAAGTTGAACGAGGTTTTGTCCAGGTAATAATCACCGTTATTGCCTAAGGCCGTTGATGGCGCGGTTGTGCCGTTAAGTATTTTATTGCCGTCGACCCCATTGGTTCCGTTTGTTCCGGTTGCACCCGTGGCCCCGGTTCCCCCTGTAGCACCCGTAGCTCCAGCCGGACCAACAAGCGATGTTGGCCCACCCCAGCCCGCAACTGTTTTTGGCCCATAAAGCCCGCCCGTTGATTTATTGAAATAGTAATCGCCGTTTTGCCCAAGGCTGATATCAGGAGCGCTTGTTCCGCTAAAAATAGTGCTGCCATCTGCTCCTGCAGGCCCGGCGGGCCCTTGCGCACCCTGTGCGCCTTTTAACAATATAGGCGTACCCCAGCCGGTAGCCGACTTGGGGCCGTATAGTAAGTATGTCGTTTTATCTAAAAAGTAATCACCCGCTCTTCCAAATGCAG
>JBDUDE010000139.1:0-2099 GCA_040003105.1 Mucilaginibacter sp.
CGGAGGTTGAACGCTCCATGCGGATAGGCCAGGGCGTAAACATTCGTTTTAAGAAGGGCAACCAGGTGGTAGACGAAAAGAAAGCATTTTATTGCGATAACAGCATCTTCGGGATTTTTACTTTGCCCCTGCTGCGGGGAGATGCTAAAACGGCCCTGAGCGACGCCAATTCAATGGTAATTAGTGAAGACATCGCCCTTAAGTATTTTAACACCATTAATGTAACAGATAAAGTAATGCTGCTGGTTAGCGATAGCACCCTGCACAAAATAACCGGGGTGATGCAAAACATGCCCGCGCAATCGCATTTTAACGCTGATATCCTGATCGGCATGCGGCCTAATACAGACCACAGCTGGGCGCATTTCAATACCAGTACTTATATCCTGCTTAAACAAGGCGCCGACCACAGGAAGCTGGAATCGAAGTTCGCAGACCTCATCCGCAGAAAGGTAACTACGCCACAGTTCAATTACAATAAATTTGCAGCCAGCGGCAACTATATAAAACTTAACCTTACGCCACTTACCGATATTCACCTGCATTCGAACAGGCAACGCGAACTTGGGCTAAACAACAATGTGCAGTACATTTATATATTTTCGGCAATAGCGGTATTTATATTAGTACTGGCCTGCATCAATTTTATGAACTTGTCCACTGCCCGGTCGGCCAACCGGGCACGCGAAGTGGGCGTGCGAAAGGTGTTAGGCTCGTCGCGCGGTTATTTGATAGCCCAGTTTTTAGCAGAATCGCTGATGGTGACATTGGTGGCTAGTGTAATTGCGGTTTTTGCAGCATGGGCGATGCTGCCGCTGTTCAACCAGCTATCCGGGAAATCATTAACTATAAGCGTCCACACGTTTACATGGCTGTTGCCGGCGATGTTGAGTATTATTGTTGTGGTCGGCGTGTTGGCCGGGGCTTATCCCGCGTTTTATTTATCCGCGTTTCAGCCTATACAGGTTTTAAAAGGCAAGCTGGCTACAGGGTTAAAGGGTAGTTCTCTTCGCAGCTTTTTGGTGGTGTTCCAATTTTCTATTTCGATATTCTTAATCATCGGTACGCTGGTGATATACAACCAGCTCACCTTTATCCGTAACAAAGACCTTGGCTTTAACCGTAGCCAGGTGCTCATTATAAAGAACGTAAATTCAATAGATACGAAGGTTTTTAAGCAGCAGGTTAAGCAATTGCCGGGTGTGCTGAATGCCACGCTAACCCATTACCTGCCTACCGCGAACTTAAGCGCACTTAATTATGTTGATGCCGGTACGGTAAAAAACATTGAAACACAGTTTTGGCAGGTAGATGCCGATTATATCGGCACTATGGGTATGAAGCTGGTACAGGGCCGCAACTTTAACGCACAATTCCTTACTGATTCAACGGCTGTAATTATCAACCAGGCCATGGCAAAGATGATTGGCTACAACGGCGACCCGGCAGCGAAAATACACGATGGTAAAGATTATAACATCATCGGCGTAGTGAAAGATTTTAACTTTAGTTCCCTGCGGGATAACATTGCGCCTGTTATGCTGGTAATGAATACCGACTGGATGGCATCGTTGAGCGTAAGGATTAACACCGCTAATTTGCCGGCGCTGATGCAAAACATCGAAAGCAAATGGAAGGCATTGCAGCCCGGCCTGAATTTCGAATATTCATTTATGGATGACGATTTTAATGCGCTTTATAATAACGAGCAGCGCATGGGAAAACTATTTATCATCTTTACCACATTAGCCATCATTATTGCCTGCCTGGGCCTGTTCGGCCTTGCTGCCTATGCCGCCGAGCAGCGCACGCGTGAGGTAAGCATTCGTAAAGTATTGGGTGCTAGCGTTTCCGCCATTACGTCAATGCTTTCAAAGGATTTTGTCAAATTGGTGATTATTTCTATAGTTATCGCCACCCCGCTGGCCTGGCTGGTAATGCAAAAGTGGCTGCAGGGTTTTGCATACCGGCAGGATATACAATGGTGGGTGTTTGTGGTTACAGGTGTTGGGGCATTAGTTATTGCTGCTATTACAGTGAGTTACCAGGCGGTAAAGGCTGCGCTGGTTAATCCGGTGGATAGTTTGAGGGGGGAGTAA
>JBDUDE010000165.1:0-6949 GCA_040003105.1 Mucilaginibacter sp.
TCTGTGTTTTTAATATTACTCTATAAACTAAGGTCGTAATTCGCGACTATATGAAAAACTATTTTATCAAATATACATAACTCCCCGCCACAACCTTCAACCCGTTCACCGCATTTACAGCCTTTCCATCGGCGGTAATAATTTTTCCCGCAGGGAAATAGATTGTCCCCGTTGAATTAGCCGGAATAGCCACCGAATATTCAACCGCATCACCCTTTCTTTTCCAGGCCGAAACAATTTTGCCATATGGCCCGGTATGTTCCGATTCAAAATGATCCAGTTTGTTAACAAAATTGGGTGTTAGCAAAACGTTTTTAAAACCCGGCGATTGTGGGTCGGGTTTTATGCCACCTATCCCTTTATAATACCAGGCGCCAATTTCGCCGAACATAATGTGGTTCAATGATAGTGCGTCATCGGCATCGATATTCCAGTTCTCATAAAGGGTTGTCGCGCCCCGGGCTATCCACCATCCCCACGAGGGGAAAGTTTCCTGCGAGGCTATTGAGTAGGCTACATCTGCATACCCATTGTCACTCAATGCGCTTAGTATCGCTTTGGTGCCTAAAATTCCAACATCCAAATGATTGTTCGCCTCTTTAACACGGTCGGCAAGCACCGAGGCCACTTTGTGGTTAAGGCCGTTGGGCACCATGCCCCAAAACAACGGTACGCTTTGCTCTGTTTGAAAGCCTTTGTCATAAGTGCCAGTTGTGGTGTTTAAATATTTAGCGTTAAAAGCCGTTTTAATTTTTAATGCCAGCGCCTCGTACTTTTTCTGGTCATCAAGTCTGCCGAATAATTTTGCTGCCTTAGCCATAATAGTAACATCTGCGAAATAATAGGCGGTCGAGGTAAACTCAACCGGCGTTACTGATTTTACAGGCACCCAGTCGCCAAGGCCCCAGGTGGTGAGGCCGGTAGGGTACAGGTCGTCAATATGGTTAACGTATTTTTTGATGGCCTCGTAGTTATCGCCCAGCGCTTTGCTATCGCCATAAAACATATAAAGGTTCCAGGGAATAATAGCTACCGTGCTGGTCCAGTCGGGCCCGTTGCCCCACTCATAACCCCAGCCGTTTGATGGGATGATAGAGGGCAACACGCCGTTTGGCTGCTGTTCGTCGCGGTGGTCGGCCATCCATTTTTCGTAGATGGTGATGCCGTCAAAGTTGTACAGGCCGGTTTCGCTGGCTATATGGGCATCGCCTGTCCAGCCGTTTTTTTCGCGCTGCGGGCAATCAGTTGGGTAGCCAAAAAAATTCGAGAGGTATGACGTATTTGTTGCCTGCCAAATCTTGTTAAGCGTATTGCTGGATGAATTGATTTTACCAACCGCTTCCACATCGCTATGCATAAAATAGCCGCTCAGGTTTTCTTTTTTTAATTCGATGGGCTTATCGCTGCTAACCTCAACATATTGAAACCCTTTATAATTAAACCGGGGCATAAATGTTTCTTCGCCTTTGCCGCTTAAAATAAATATATCGGTCTGGAAAGGGTCCTGGTCATCAGTCGGGCGATAATGCAGGTCGATATTCGATTGGTCCACATACCCGGTTTTACCCAGCTTTTCCGCATGCTTAAGGCGGATAACTGTGCCTGCTTCGCCTTTAACCGTTATGCTGCTCACGCCGGATATATTGCGGCCCAAATCAAATAGGTAAGTCTTATCATCTAGTTTTTTAATGCTTTGCGACGGGATTTTTTCTATGGCACGGATTGGCTGCATCGTTTGTGCAACAATATTATTAGAAGGCGCCGAGCGGTCGAAGGCATTTTTCCAGGCCGTATCGATAAAATTGGCAGTATTCCATCCCGGTTTTTCCAGGCGGGCGTCGTAATGCTCGGCTGTATAAATGCTATTGAATGTTATTGGGCCAGTTGCAGTTTTCCAATCCCGGTTTGATGATATGGTTTCTGTTGTACCGTCTGTGTAAGTTACGCGTATATCCAAACAAAACGCCGGCCGGTTGCGCCAGGGCGATTTATCAAAATACCATACTGCCGTGCTCTGATGGTTATACCAGCCATTGCCAAGCAATACGCCGACTGCATTTTTACCCTGCTGCAATTGCTTAGTAACATCATAAGTAACATACAGCGTCCGCCTGTCGAACCGGGTGTACATCGGGTCGAGCCGGTGGTTGCCGATTTTTTCTCCGTTGATGTAAAGCTCGTACAAACCCGCAACGGCAATATAAGCCCGCGCCGATCTTATTTTTTTGCTGATAGCAAATGAATGCCTGAAATATGGCGCTGGTTTGGTATTGGCATTGTGACTGTCACTTATCCAGCCGCCTTTCCAATTGCTTTGGCTCATCAGCCCGGTTTCGAAGCTTGCGATTGATGATGTAATAGTTTTGCCGTCTTTATCCCAAACCTGCACCCGCCAGTAGAATTTAGTATAGGGTTGTAAAGCCTTGCCGTTGTAGTTTACCCGGTTGGCATCGTTCATAATTTTAACAGTTTGCCAGTTGTTGGCTATGCCCTTGGTTAACTCAACAGAATCGGTGCTAACGGACAATTGGTAGGCTGTTTGTTTGGCGCCCTGGCGCGAATCGTTCATTAACCACATCAGGCGCGGGTGAGGGGAGTCCATGCCAATGGGGTTGGTGAGGTATTCGCATTTCAAGGCGGTAACGGCGATGCCGGAAGCTTGTGCGCCAACCATGTTGACAAAAACAAATGCAGTAAGGAGCAATAACTTACTGAAAGAAAGTTTATAGCGACTAGTAATCATTAACAGGTTATTAAATAGTAACGATGCGGTTTCGCACGCTGACTTATGCCAAAAATAAAGAATACAAACCAAGCACCGTCATGCACTGTCTGTGGACTGGTTGGGTTGTCAAGCGATATTTAAAAGACTATTTTATCCGTTAGCATCGGCAAATAAACGGTCGAGGTTTAAAGCGAAGCCTGGAAGTATCGACGTACTCAATTCATCATCAATAGTAAATGGCCTCGCAGCTTGAAAGTGACCATCGATAAGAATATATTGCAGAAGATTTTTTTCTGTTGGATTAATAATCCAGTACTCAAGCACCCGGGCTTCTTCATAAGCCTCGAATTTATTTCGAAGTTCTTTTTTATTGTTTCCCGGCGATAATATCTCGATGACAATGTCCGGCGAACCAATACATCCTTTTGCGTCGACCTTTTTAGGGTCGCAAATAACACAAACATCGGGCTGCACTACCGTTATGATGTCTTTGTCATCGGCTGAACGCCTCATTAACCGAACATCAAATGGAGCAGAAAATACTTCACAACTTTTATCTTCAAGATAATTACCAATCCATCGCGTCAGCCTGTGCGACAAGCGTTGATGTACCGACCCCGGGGCAGGGCTCATCGTAAATATTTTACCCTTAATTAGCTCCAGCCGATCATCAAACGTCCACTTAAGGTAGTCGGCGTAAGTGTAGGTTTTGTTAATATCAAGGTCTGATAGCTGCATGGGTAAAATATGTTAAAAACAAATTTAGGAAAAATATTGGCAACGTCAGATTTACGAAGTTTTATAAACTTCGTAAATCTTATTACGAATAATCTTTATTGTTATTACCTTAGTAGCTGTGGATAATTTTATTGTTTCGGCACGCAAATATCGTCCGGTTACTTTCGAAAGCGTTGTTGGCCAGCAACATATAACCAATACGCTAAAAAACGCCATTAAGAATAATCAACTGGCGCAGGCGTTTTTATTCTGCGGTCCGCGTGGCGTGGGCAAAACTACCTGTGCCCGTATCCTTGCAAAAACTATAAACTGCGAAAATTTACAGCCCAACGGCGAGGCTTGCGGTGTTTGCGCCTCGTGCCAGTCGTTTCAAAACGGAAACTCTTTCAATATCCATGAGCTTGATGCCGCATCCAATAACTCGGTCGACGATATCCGCAGCCTGATTGAGCAGGTGCGTATACCGCCGCAGGGCGTTCGCTATAAAATATACATCATCGATGAGGTGCACATGCTGTCGCAGGCAGCTTTCAACGCGTTTTTGAAAACGCTGGAGGAACCGCCCCATTATGCCATATTTATATTGGCCACTACAGAGAAGCATAAAATACTGCCTACCATACTTTCACGCTGCCAGATATTTGACTTTAACCGCATCCGTGTGGATGATATGGCTACCCACCTGGCATCCATCGCCCAAAAAGAAAATATCAGCTACGAGGTAGACGGACTGCACATCATCGCCCAAAAAGCCGATGGCGGCTTGCGCGATGCCTTATCCATGTTCGACCAGATTGTTAGTTTCTCCGGCAGTAACGTAACCTACCGGTCAGTAATCGACAACCTCAACATCCTTGATTACGATTATTACTTCAACATAACCGAAAAACTGCTGGGCCAGGACAATGCTCAAACGCTTTTATTATTTGATGAGATACTTTCGCGCGGCTTTGATGGCGCGCACTTTATATCCGGCCTTTCTGAACACTTCCGCAACCTGCTGGTGGGTAAGGACCAGGCGACTTTAAAGCTATTGGAAGTAAGCGAAGGCATCCGCAATAAATACCTGCAGCAATCGCAGGCATCATCGGTATCCTTTCTGTTGTCAGCTATGAATATTGCCAACCAGTGCGATATAGGGTACAAGCTCAGCAAGAACCAACGACTGCAGGTGGAGCTCGCCTTGCTCAAGATGTGCAACCTGCAGGCGGTCTTTAACCTGGCCGTTACGCCGCTTCAGTCAATGCCCGCATCGCAGGAGCAATTAAAAAAAAAACCTGATTCCGCAGCAATAGCGCCCGCAACGGAGCAAAAACCAGCTTCCGAAATACCGGTAATTAACGCAGTGAAGCCTGCTGAACCTGTTGCAGAAAAACCTGCAGCACATCAGCCAGTCGCCGAAATTGTAAAACAGGAAGCGGTTGCCGATAAACCTAAAATATTTATCCCCAACTCGCATTCGCCATCAACCTCTGTAAAAATACCCTCGTTAAAAGATGTGGGTAAAAGCCTTGAGGCTGCTGCGGATGAGGAAGACCCTTACATTAAAGGGGACGCCAAAAATGAGTATACGCCCGATCAGCTCCTAAAATGCTGGAGCGACTACGCCGCCATGATGAAGGCGGAAGGGAAGAAAAACCTGCTCACCATTTTCACCACTAATCCTCCACGACAGCTCAGGCCAAATGTGTTCGAAGTAATAGTGGAGAATAAAGTGCAGGAAAATGTGTTCAGGGATGAGCGGCCCAACTTGCTCAACTATTTGCGCACAACTTTAAAAAACTTTGATATCGAAGTAAATGTGAGGGTTGATGAGGTGACGGCTGTGAAGCGGCCATATACCGCGTCTGAGAAATTTCAGTATATGGCGGCAAAGAACCCCGCATTAGCTGAGCTGAAAACTAAGTTTAACCTTGATTTTGATTAGCAAGTTAAACAAAGTGGATACCAGCGCGGCACTTGCCAGGTATAGATTTTCACCAACTTTTTAGTACATTGCATTAACCAATAATTAATTTGTACGATGAATATTTTACAGGGCGCCTGGAACGACATCAGCGGCTTCTTCGGTTACGACGAATTGCTTAAAATTTTAAAGACTGGTAATTACAGCGAACTTTTAACCCTTAAAGGTATCGAAGCCGCAATAGGCCCTATTCTTCCTTTGATATTAGTATTTGAAGTTATCCGGGCTGCCTTCTATAAACGTTTTAAGGTCTTCGATTATAAAATATCCTTTTTTACCTTCATATTCAATGCATTTATCGGCCAGGTAATTTCCATTAGTGTTTATCTTTTCTTAATCGGGCTTTTTCAGCCACATGCTATTATCCATACCACATTTACCTGGTACTGGTTTATTTATAGCTATGTAGTTTGGGAGTTTTCGCATTTTATATATCACTTTTTGGCACATAAGGTGCGGATATTATGGTGCCTGCATTCAACCCATCACGCACCATCGAGTATGAATTTGTCCGTTTCCTACGCACATTTCTTTCTCGAGGGGCCCTACGCCACAGTAATCAGGACGACAGTTTGTATGTTGTTGGGAGTCAATCCTGCAGTACTGGCGGTAATTATGTTTATCGACGGTACCTGGGGCGGCTTTATCCATATTGGCGAGAATATAGCGAAAGATGCGCGCTTCGGCTTTCTCGGTAAGATCATTCTTACGCCATCGCATCATCGCGTACACCATGCCAAAAACCCTAAGTATATGGATACTAACTTTTGCAACCTGCTGAATATTTGGGACAAGGTTTTTGGGACTTACGAGCCGGAGGATAGGAGTATTCCAATTGAATACGGCATTTCGAGACCTATGAAACCACACAGCTTTTTAGACGCCTATTTTGGCGAGATAGTTGTCCTTGCAAAAGATGTTGCCAAAGCCCCCGGATTGAAAAACAAATTCCTCTACATTTTTATGCCCCCCGGCTGGAGCCATACCGGCGACCATAAAACATCGGCAGTGGTGAGGAAGGCGTATTTTGAGGGGGAGAAGAGGAAAGAAGGTAAATCGCAGGAGTTGGTGGAAGGATAGAAGCTCGTCGCTTATCTATCCTTATAAAGCTTCCTGATAATACTAATTTGTCCCCTGTGATAAATTTCATCCTCGGCCATGTGGTATAAAGCCCAGGCCAGGTTACAGCCGGTTTCGGCATCATAATCATCTATCCGCCTGGTGAAATCTTCATGAGTGAGGTTGCTTATCGCAGTAAGCATCAGCTCCCTTGATTCGGTAAGCTGAGCTATGTAATTTTCAACAGGTTGCTGATTAATCAATTCCGGAATATATATTCCCATTTCAATGCCGGGCAGCCATTTTTCATTTTCTTCATCAGTAAATTTTCTCCCTTCAACAAATTCTATCCTGAAACAATTTTCGATACCCACAATATGCGATAACAAGGCGCCAATGGTATTCCATCCTTCTTTATATTGCCAGTCCAGTTCCTCGACGGAAAGTTCTTTGAGCGACAG
>JBDUDE010000937.1:0-6938 GCA_040003105.1 Mucilaginibacter sp.
TTTTAGGTTTGCTTTTAATATTTGCGTCGTGCTCTACAACGCAATATCAAGTGCTTTTTCAGCAAAAAAAATCACTTACCGATACCGCTTACCAAAAAGGTGACGTAACAGCAGAATATCATATTAAATCGCAGGATATTTTGCAGGTTAGAAATTTGCAGGATACCAAGTACCTTGTTGATAATTCGCCTAAAAACAATGTAAACAGTAACGTTTTGAACGGCACTGCGGATAACCAGGATTTCCAGGTTGATGATGAAGGGTTTGTGATATTGCCGGCGATAGGCCGTATAAAGGTAGCCGGCTATACGAGGGGCGAAGCGCAAAAACTGGTTGAAGATGCTTACCGTAAAAGTGTTTTGGTGAACCCTATCATTGAGCTTAAAATAGTAAACCTGAAGGTGACAATGCTTGGCGAGATACGGTCGCAGGGTAATTTTGCTTTAACCAAGGACCACACCAGCTTGCTTGAGATGATTGGGACTGCGGGTGGTATAACAGAGAAAGCAAACGAAAGCAATGTTAAAATTATAAGGGGAACCGAAAAAAATCCCAAAGTAATTTTGGTCGACCTTAGTGATATTCAGTCAATTAACGACCCGCGAACCATTCTTCAAAACGGTGATATTATTTACATTGCACAAAATAAGCGGGCCACACGTACCGAGAACCTGCAAAATTTTTCAACCGTTTTTCAACCTATCCTTTTATTGTTTAATACTGCCTTAATTGTTCTTACGCTTATTCGACATTAAATGGAAGAAACAGATAAGATTAAGCCGAGATTACCCAGCCAGGAGATAGATTACTTAAAGATAGCGAAAATACTTCTGAGCAGGTGGTATTGGGTAGTTGGCTCGCTTGGAATTTGCCTTATAGTTGCTAATGTTTATTTGTGGTACACGCCTAAAACTTACGCTACAGGCGCTACTTTGAAGTTTGAAGAAAAAAAATCAGAGATCTCCGACCTTATAAGTGTGCCGGGGGTTAGTGAACGGGGTACTGCCTCAAAAATTCAGAGCGAAACGGTTGTGCTGCAAAGTACTGTTCTTTTGCTTAACGCAATTAAACACCTCGACTACCGGATCAGCTTTTACGTAGTGGGCAGGGTGCTTAATCGTACAAGCGAATTGTATCCGCAAAAACCACTCGATGTTGAACTGGTAAAATTTGACAGCCTGAACTTTTTTCACGATCTTATTACCTTTAAGCCCATTAATAACAGCACGTTTAGCATAAGCCACACAGTATCGGGGCGCGATGTCAAAACTGTCTGCAAGTATAATACGCCCTTTACTATCGGGCCCACCGCATTTAGCATTAAGTACCCGGGGTACATGCCCAACACGGCTTTTTATTTATTTAAGTTAAACGCCCCGGAAGACTTTATCGGAAGGGTTAGGGGCGGCCTGCATACCGCCGAAACTGCCAAAAATTCGAACATAATTTCGTTGCAGGAAATAGATTCAAACCCGCAGTTTGCTGCCGATGCTTTGAATGCCGTGATGAAGGAGTATCTTAACTACGACCGTAACCAGCGTACGAAATCAGCGTCGCAGATGATAAAATTTATCGACAAGCAACTGGATTTCCTGGCGGGCGAGGTAAAGGGATCAGAAAAATCGATACAGGAGTATCAAAATAAAAAAAAGATAATGGATGTGTCAACGGCATCAGCCCGCGCTGTAAGCAAGGCAACGGAGATTGAGTCGCAAAGTTCACTGTTGAAAATTGAATTGCTTGCTATTGAGCAGCTTAAGCAGGATATAGTTAAATCCGATAATAATGAGCTTCCGAACTTTAGTATGGGTGGCACCGAATATAACCAGCTAAATGCGGCAATTACCAGCCTTAATACCCTTATAACCGACCGGAAAATTGCATTAAAAACTTTCACCGCCAACTCGCAAACCATACAGGATATTGACCAGCAGATATTACAGGTTAAGAATAATATTTTAAACAGCTTAAATTCAACGCACCAGCTGGTTTCAAACAAAATAAGTTACCTGCAAAAACAATTGGGCCCGGTAAACCAGCAGCTGTCAGAACTGCCGTCGGCCGAGCGCGATATGGTTAGTTTAAAGCGGGATTTTGATATTAATGATAAAGTTTATTCATTTCTTTCAGAGAAAAAGCTCGATGCACAAATAAGCAGCGCAGGAATATTACCCGGTGCCACCATTATTGATTTTGCCCAGCCTAATTTTAACCCCATCTCTCCTGATGAGCATGGGGTACGGCGCTCTGCCGAGATATTTGGCCTTGCGATAGGGCTGGGGCTGATTATATTGATAAGGATATTGAACCCTTATATTTATGATAAGGAAACTATTGAAAGCCTTACGACCATACCTATAATAGGGGTCATTAGAAAGTTCCCCGAACCTATTGATGAATATAGCACTCAAATTTTAGCTGTAAGCAAGCCAAAATCGATTTTCGCCGAATCTGTGCGTTCTGTACGTACCAATTTGAGCTTCCTGGCATCTGAAAAAAAGAGCAAGGTTATTTGCATTACATCGGAAGTAGCCGGGGAGGGCAAATCGTTTGTGGCGGTTAACCTTTCAAGCACCCTGTCGCTTATCGATAAAAAAGTAATTTTAGTCGCAGCTGATTTACGGCGCTCAAAACTGCATAAAACGTTCCATGTGCCAAACGATCTGGGGTTGAGCAACTACCTGGCAAATCAATGTGAGGCAGATGATGTAATTTCACATTCCAGCCAAAGCAATCTTGATTTTATAGTTTCGGGCCCTATCCCGCCTAATCCTTCGGAACTTTTGCATTCGGCAAGGATGACCGGGTTGATTGCTGAGCTTACTTCGAGGTATGATATTGTGATGATTGACACCGCACCGATTGGGCTGGTATCTGATGCCATACCTTTGATTAGGGCAAGCGACGTTAACCTGTTTGTGATACGCTCGGGTAAATCAAAATTTTACGCCGCAACTGTTCCGCAACGGATAGCCCAGGAATATAACCTTGACAATACGGTAATTGTGCTTAACGCATTTGCCCAGGATTTGCTGCACTCCAGGTATTACACCACTAAGTTTACCGGCGAAAATTATGGCACGAAGTATTATTATTATTCCGACTATACAGGATACGAGAGTTCGGGCTACTATGTTGATAAGGATGAAGACAAATGGTGGCGCATAAAAAACTGGTTTAAAAAAGGCTGAACACAATAAAGTATGACTTTATTAACAAATAAAGATACCGCCAAATGGTACCCGGTTTATACCAATCCACGTGCCGAAAAACAAGCTTGCCAGCTATTGGTGAATAAAGGTATTGAATGCTACCTGCCGCTGCACAGGCAGCTTAAGCAATGGAGCGACAGGAAAAAATGGGTTGAGGAGCCGTTTATTAAATCGTACCTTTTTGTACGGATAAACGAGCACGAACAAACAGAAGTATTAATGACGAAAGGTATAGCCCGTTTTATATATTTTTCGGGCAGGATAGCATCAATGCCCGACCGTCAGATTGATGAGCTTAAGCTATTGATGGCAAGCCCCTATGAGTTGGAGGTTACTGCGGAGCATTTGCAGACAGGGGAGAAAATTGTGATTAAAGCGGGGCCGCTTAAGGGGCTCACCGGCGAAATAATATCTTATCGCTCACAAAAACAATTGGCGTTGCGCCTTGAGAACATGGGTTACTCTATAGTTGTTTATGTAGCATCATCATTACTTGAAAGATTTTAACGCTGATATTATAACATTAAGGTACTGATTGATATCCTGGCATTTAAAGTCGGGATACTATGCCAGTACATATTTTAAAACCTAATTAATAAGAAGTTGCGATTTAAAATTGTGACTTACGAAGCGAAGCTATGAATATATATAACCTATGTGCAGGATTGCCGGAATAATTTCAAAGCAGTTCTCGACGGCAGAAATTAGTGACAAGGTAAGAGTGATGTGCAATGCATTGAGACATGGAGGGCCTGATGATGAAGGCATATTTTTAGGCGAAGACGTAAATATGGGTTTTGGCCACCGCCGGCTTTCGATAATTGATTTAAGCCAAAATGGCCACCAGCCGATGACTGATATACAACGGAGGGCCTGGATTACTTTTAACGGTGAAATTTATAATTATCTTGAGTTAAAAGAGGAGTTATTGAAGTTAGGCGCGCAGTTTCATTCAGATAGTGATACCGAAGTTATTTTAACCGCCTACCTGCATTGGGGCACCGCAGCATTTGCAATGTTGCGCGGTATGTTTGCATTTGCGTTATATGACATTACAAAATCTTTAACTTACCTGGTTAGAGATTCGACGGGGATAAAACCGCTTTATTACCAGGCTGCTAAGGGGCAACTGATTTTTGCATCGGAGATTAAGGCAATTAAAGCAGCAAACCCGGCCATAGAGCCCGATCAAACCTGGCCGGTAAGGTTCCTGGCCCTTGGCCACGTTCCAGAACCATATACAACTTTAAAGGATGTATTCAGCCTGAAAAAAGGGCATTATTTGACCTGGAAACACCACGAAAACAACCATACGATAAATTCGTTCACCGAAAACTTACCGGTAACAAAATATATAACAAATATCGACACTGCCCACAGGCAAATTCATGATTGTTTAAAAAAAGCAATAAAGCGGCAGCTTATATCAGACGCGCCCTTGGGTGTCTTTTTAAGCGGAGGGATTGATTCGAGCCTGCTTTCACTACTGGCGAATGAAGAAAACGAACATCTTAAAACAATCTCTATTTATTTTAATGAGAAAAATTATGATGAACGTGTTTATCAAAATGCGGTATTGGGTAAGCTAAAAGGCGCGAAATTTGCACACCTGGTGCAACAGGCGGATTTTGAATTGAATTTTCCGCACATAATATCGGATATGGATATGCCAACTACCGATGGCATTAATACCTGGTTTATAAGCAGGTATGCCCACGAGGATGGGCTAAAAGCTGTGCTGTCGGGTGTTGGGGCTGATGAACTTTTTGGCGGCTACCCGTCATTTAACCGCATTAGGTACCTGCGACACCTACGGAATATACCCGCTGCTTTACTTGGCGCAACCAACTACATGGGAACAGACAGGTACCGGAAAATCTCCTTTCTGAAACATCATCATCCGCTGGCCGACTATCTTTTATTGCGTGGCTTATTTGTGCCGGATGATATCGCTGAAATACTCGACGCAGATGTAAAGCAGGTTAATGAGGTTTTGTTTGGTGAAAATTTAATACCTGATTTGGGCCCCTATGATAAAGAACACGCTGCCTGGTTTGAAACCAATATTTATATGCAAAACCAGTTGCTGCGCGATACCGACGTGCTGAGCATGAGCCACGGATTGGAGGTACGGGTGCCATTTTTGGACGAAGACTTTCAGCGCCTTGTAAACAACATTTCGCCCGAAATAAGGTTTAACCAGCATCAACCCAAAAAGCTATTAATTGACAGCTTTAACGGGCTGCTGCCCGAAAGCATTTGGAACAGGCCCAAAATGGGCTTTACCTTCCCCTTACAGGAGTGGATGAGCAAGCATGCCGAAATAAGCAATACCAATTTGTATAGAGGAAAACTGGCACAAAGTGTAGTTAAAAAATTTAAAAAAGGCCAACTCCACTGGTCAAAAATATTCGCCCTGTACCAAATTCAATTGTATGACTAAAAGGGTAATCCTGTTTTCGCTGCAAACTTTCAGCACCACCGGTGGTATCCAAAAGATGACAAGGACGCTCGCCCATTCACTGCATCTGCTTGCCTTGCGTAAAAATTGGGATTTTTGTTTTTGGTCGGCTTATGATTCTAATTCCGATTTAATGCCCCAATACGTTCCTGCCGAAAAATTTACCGGCTTTGGCACCAACCGTGTGGCATTTGTATTAAAGACGATAACGGGGGCCAAAAATCCCGACGTCATCATCATAAGTCACATTAACCTGGCGCTTGTTGGCCTGCTTATAAAAATTATAAACCCCAGATGCAAAATTTGGCTAATTGCACATGGTATTGAAGTATGGCGGCCACTATCGAAATTAAAAAATGCCTTTTTAAAACGTTGCGATAAAATTATATGTGTAAGCAATTTTACCAAACAGCAAATGATAGCGCGGCACAAAATTGAAGCAGCCAAATGCGAAGTGTTGAATAACGCCGTTGACCCTTTTATTAAATTGCCTGAGACTTTCACAAAACCTGAAAATTTGTTGAAACGATACCGGCTGCTAAGCACTACCCCGGTTATTTTTACGTTAACCCGCCTGGCCTCCACCGAACAATATAAGGGGCACGACCAGGTTATAAAAGTTATAAGCAAGCTAAAAGATAAATTCCCGGGCATAAAGTACATTCTTGCCGGGCAGTATGACCACAAAGAAGAAATACGTATCCAAAGGCTTATCAGCGCGGCTAAGGTTGATGAGCAGGTAATACTTACCGGCTTTATTGCAGAAGCCGAAATTCCCGATTATTTTTTACTGGCTGACGTTTTTGTGTTACCCAGCAAAAAAGAAGGATTTGGAATTGTATTTATTGAGGCAATGGCCTGTGGTTTGCCCGTGATATGCGGCAACGCCGATGGCAGCGTAGACGCAATTTGTAATGGCGAACTGGGCACAGCAGTAAATACCGACGACCTGCTTGAATTAGAAAACACGATAACTGAATATTTAAATAGCCCGCTAACCGCAGCGAAAAGGCAACATTTGCAGCGGGAGTGTTTGCGGCATTTTAATGAAACCGAATACATACACAAGCTTGAGAAAATGTTTAATTGATGAGCGACACCAACCCCGACAAATGGGATATTGAACTAACCCCCGAGAACAACCTGCTTGATTTAAAGCTAAAGGACGTTTGGCACTATCGTGACTTACTTGTTTTACTGGTACGGCGCGACTTTGTGTCGTTCTATAAGCAAACCATACTGGGGCCGCTGTGGTTTTTTATACA
>JBDUDE010000943.1:0-23053 GCA_040003105.1 Mucilaginibacter sp.
AAAAGCCTGTTCCTGCAAACATATAACCCGGCATAGTTTTGCCGGTGTAAGGGCTGTAGTGTATTATTTGATTATTCGCGTCTATCTCGTAAAGCTTATTCGGGAAGAAAAGCATACGGTAAAGACAGGAGTAAAAGGTGCGGGTTTGGTCAACCGAGCCGCCTTCAACCGTTAAGCGGCTTAAGGTTTTGTTCCAAACATCTTTTGCTTTTTGCTCGGTAACATTAAAGCTATCATTGCCTTGTTCTCTTTTTAGGTTGATTTCAGCCTGTTCAATGCTTACAAACGATGAGGATACCCGCAAGTGCACCTTTTCACCATGCGCAGTTTTAAAGCCAATTACCGCCATAACATGCTTGGCGTGCAATTCTAAAGAATCAGTCAACGTGCTGTCGCTGTAAGTTTGGGCCAGGGTGATAGCCTTATCTACATAAATAACAAAAAAGTTTTTGAAGTTTTTAAGCGGGCCGCGGGCATATTTGCTAGAGTACCCAACAATCTTCCGCTCGCCGGGAATAACTTTAATGTATGAACCCTTGTCAAACGCATCGATAACCACAAACGAGCTGTCGTTTTTTGGATACGTAAACTGAAATTGCGCGGTGCGTTCGGTAGGAGTTAGTTCCGCCAATATATCGTGGTCGGCCAGGTAAACGCTGTAGTAATATGGTTTTGCGGTCTCTGCCTTGTGCGAAAACCAGCTGGCACGCCCATTTTGGGATACTTTTAAATGCCCCGCTACAGGCATAACGGCAAACTGGCCATAGTCATTCATCCATGGCGATGGCTGGTGGGTTTGCTTAAACCCGTTTATTTTATGTGCGTCATAGGTGTATTGCCAGCCGTCGCCCATTTTGCCTGTTTGCGGTGTCCAAAAATTCATACCCCACGGTAAGGCAATGGCAGGGTAGGTGTTCCCGTTCGATAAATCATATTTAGAATCGGTACCCATTAACGGGTTAATGTAATCAACAAGCGATGCCTGTTTTGCCCTTTGCGCGGACGCTAAAATTGGAAGCAGCAGTGATAATGCTAAAAGGATTTTTTTCATCAATAGTTAGTAAAATAAATTATGTCGTAAATATAAAATACGAATTGGATATTGTTGGAATTTAAACTTTTATTAACTGGGTTTTACCATTGGCTAATAACAGTCCCAGTAGCTTTCAATGCTGGTTTCGCCGCAACTTTTACAAACATAAAAATAGATGTTACCCAAATCGCCGATCATAATGTGATGCGGCGACCAGTTGTCAGGTACCGGATTCACAACGTCGGCTTCAGTGTCTTCACTTGAAAGCTGAAAAAAGAATTCTTTGTCTTTACCGCAAGTGCATACAGGGTAAAAAGGCGGTTGCGTAAAACTTGGATAGCCGCCGGTTTTTGTCCTTTGCATTGCGGAAAATTCTTCCATAAAGCACTCAGCTAACTCTTCGCCATAAATGCGTTCAATATCGTTGGTTACATCGTCAAAATCGTCGTAAACCGGGTAGTCGTCAATAAGTTCGGGCTTTAAAATGCAATCAGGTACTGCAGGTTCAAATTCGCCCGGGCCAGGCTGCGGCACATCAAAATGTTTGTTTTGTGTTTCATTGTTTTCAAAATAATAAACAAACATTTTATGGTCTGCCTGGAAAGGTTCCGAGTAAGCGTCAGGGCAATTATTGTTCGGGCATCTGAAAAGTTGAAACAGGTTTTTGTTCTGCGGAAAGTAATGAGCCGGAAAATCTTTTTTGTACAATTGAAGTACAAAATTCAACGGTGTTTGGCAACTATCGCAACAAGGATAGTTGTCAAAACCATTAAAATTTGGCAGGCCGCCAAATTTACTTTGCGAACCACTCACGGGTTTTGCGACAGCGTGCGGTAAAAGTAATATGGCTTCCTTTTTATATCGGGTAGTAATATCCTTAATATATTTCGCAGCCAAAAACTGTTCGGGACTCAGACTAACGTTTCCGCCCGCATTTCCAGTTTCGTTCGTTTTACCAAATAGTTTGTGGAAAAAGCCCATCAAATAAATTATCCTGTAAATATAAAAGACCGGTTGGATAACCGGCCTTTTATATTGATTATTTTACTTACCAACCCGTGTTTTGGGTGAGTTTTTTATTGGTGTTTATTTCGCGTTGCGGAACCGGCCATAGCAGGTATTGCTGCTTCATGGTTACGCCTTGCTCATTCGGTGTGCTAAAGGCATCGCCAAAAGTGTTATTGCCCACGTTATAAATCATGTGGGTGCGCTGTATATCAAAATAGGCTTTATTTTCATAAGCAAGTTCATGATAACGCTCTCGCCAGATGGCCTCGCGGAATTGGTCTTTTGATAAGCCGCTCAGCGGTGCCAGCTTTGCACGGGCCCTTATGCCGTTAACCTGCGCATAAGCATCGGCAGTTGGACCGTTTACTTCGTTGCTCGCTTCTGCATATATCAGCATAGCTTCGGGCAGACGTAAAAAGGTCCAGTTTTCATCGCAAATGCCGTTACCGTTGGCACTCTCTACGTGGAAGAACTTATAAAGGCAATGTTCCCCGAAAACAATTGTTTTGCTTGGGTCGCCATACTGTGGATAGCTCGAAAAATAAAACTGTCGCTCCTCGGCACGCAAGTCGCCTGCTTCGTAGCTGTTGAAAAATCCGTTAGTAGGGATCATAGCGCCTAAGTGGTCGCCGTAAGCGCCAACAGGTAAGTTAAACGGAACAGTAAGCTGCGTAATAGCATTTGTTGATACGCCTACCAGGTATTGCCCCTGGAAAATTAATTCGCCCTGGTTTTTGTGGGCGTTGTCATGCAAAAAGGCATAATCGGTAAATAGCGTATAGGTACCATTCAGTACTTTTTGTGCCTCGGCCGCTGCCAACGCATAATTTGCAGTCTTTTGCATCGGGAAGCCTGCGGTGGTAAGGTAAACACCGGCCAATAACGTACGCACCGCGCCTAATGATACCCTGCCGGTTTGGTCGCTGTCCGGCAAGCCTGACGCCTCAGCTGCTTGCAAGTCGCTTATTACCTGGTCATACACTTGTTTATAATCTGTACGGGTTGGGTACAGGTCGGGGCTGTCAACTGTTACCGATTTTGTTATCAACGGCACATCGCCATAAAGCCTTACTAAATGATAGTAAAAAAAGGCTCTCAAAAAGTACACCTCGCCAAGCAGCTTCTTTTTCGTGGCGTCATCCATCGCCACATTTGGAATCTGCTCAAGCGCAAGGTTAGCGTTGGCAATGGCGTTGTAGCTGTTTTTCCAAACATCTTCAAACCCCGGGTTAACTGCATCGGTACGCTGGTTTATTACGTTACCGTTATTAACGCTTTGACCCAATGACGTAGCGTGGCCGCTAAACAACTCAAGCGTAATAAATGGTGCCTCGCCGTAAGCATCGCCGTTTTGAAAAAGGTGCAACTGCGGGTATATACCATTCACAAATGTTTGCGCCTGGGCAGGGGTTTTAAAGTAATTGGTTTTTACAAAGTTGCTGTTATCCTTTTCATCAAGGTATTTTTTGCAACTGCTTACCGTAAACATCAGGATTAGCATTAAAGTCCCAACCCCGTATTTTTTTATATTAAATTTCATGATGTTTCAATTTTAAATTTTAATTAAAAACTGGCATTTATCCCAAGCAGGTAGGTATGCGGCTTCGGGTAATCATAAAAAAGTATCCCCTGGGTAAAGTTGCTCGAACCGTTGTAGGTCGACGTTTCAGGGTCATAACCGGTATATTTGGTTATCAGGAACAGGTTTTGTGCCTGTGCATAAATCCTTAACCGGCTCATTTTTAGCTTCGAAACTACTGAGCTGGGGAAATTATAGCCGAGGGTTACCGTCTTACCGCGTATAAACGAACCATTTTCAACCTTGGTCGAGTATATCTCTGTTTGGTATCGCACAAATGCAGGCCTGTTTTCGGCAATATCCGTGTTCTGGTTGGTTGGTGTCCACGCGTTCAACACGGTGGCGTAGCTGTTTGCCTGGCCGGTACGGTCCTGACCCGAATGCCTGGTCAGGTTCATTACCGGTTGCCGTAGTTAAACTGAAGTTCGGCTGCGAAGTCGAAGTTTTTATAGCGGAAGGTGTTTACGAATGTGCCGTATCCATCAGGTGTCGACTTACCCAAAACTGTTTTATCAGCGGCGGTAACTTTGCCGTCCCCGTTTTTGTCCCATATCTTCAGATCGCCGGGCAACAGGCCGTACTTGGCAGCATCGGTTGCCTCAGCTGTCCCCCAGGTCCCTAAAACCTTATAGCCCCAAAAAGTACCTGCCGGTAAACCAACGCGCATCAGGTTAAATTGCGATAGAAATGTAGGGTCAAGAAAGATGTCGTCGTTACTGTCGCCAAGGTTTAATATTTTATTCTTCAGGAATGAGATATTGAAACTTGAGTTCCAGCTAAAGTTTTCCGTTTTTATGTTAACTGTATTTAAGGTGAGCTCTATACCCTTGTTTTGGATACTGCCTATG
The DNA here is from genome assembly GCA_040003105.1 of Mucilaginibacter sp. Lineage (GTDB taxonomy): Bacteria > Bacteroidota > Bacteroidia > Sphingobacteriales > Sphingobacteriaceae > Mucilaginibacter. Next base: position 4,469 of record JBDUDE010000943.1, read on the forward strand.
TTTTTAAATACATTGGTAAATCCGCTGGTTTCGGGTAATGGTGCGTTAAGCAACAATGCTTTCGTCTTTTTCAAATAAGCGTCAGCTTCCAAAGTTACCCGGTTATTAAATAATCCGAAGGATACGCCGAAGTCATATTCAGCGGTTTTCTCCCATTGCAGGTTATCGTTACCAATACTTGTTAAATTGGTGCCGATAGACTGAGCGCCGCCAAACGGATAGTTGTTGGTGTTGATATTTGCAAGCGAGCGGTATTCACCAATTTCGGAGTTACCGGTAAGGCCATAGCTAAGCCTTAGTTTTAAGTCTGATATCGTCTTGTTGTCTTTCAGAAAATCCTCCTGCGATACACGCCACGCAACAGCTGCCGAAGGGAAGAAACCATATTTGGTTTTTGAACCGAACCTTGATGAACCATCTTCGCGACCGGTTAGTGTTAACAGGTACTTATCATTATAAGTATAGTTCAAACGGCCGAAAAATGATTGCATTTGCCATGCATCGTAATTTGACGTTGGTATGCCTGGTATAGAACCTGCGCCAAGATTATAGTACGAGTAATAATTGTCTGACAGGCCTTGTGTTGACCCATATGAACTTAATTGGCTGAAGTTTTGGCGTTCATAACCTGCTACAACATTCAACGAGTGAACTTTATTGAATTTTTTGTTATAGGTCAGGTAGTTTTGCCACTGCCAAAAAACGTTATTATACTGGTTTATTGATGCCGAGCTGTAGCTTTGGTTGATGGTTGAACCGCCAACCAGCCCGGTTTGTGAGTGCGGATCGGTATTGCTCGAAGTGGTAACACCGATGGTTGTGCGGAAATCGAGCCCCGGGAAGAAATTAATATTGGCGTAGCCATTACCGCTGAATACACGTCTGTAATGCAATGATACAACTTCGTTAGCCTGGGCTACAGGGTTGTCGCCGCCTTCCATGTTAGGATAGTCGGTACGTTTACCATAGCTTCCGTCAGGATATTTAATAGGTATTATTGAAGGCATTTCAACCAGCATGCGCGGTATATTGTTGCCGCCTGTGCCATCATCCTGCGTGCGGGTTTCACGGTAATCGTAATTTAGCGTTGCACCTACTTTTAACCATGGTTTTACCTGGTTGTCAAGCGTTAAGCGGGCATTGTAGCGTTTTTGATAGCTATTGATAATAATCCCTTCGTCATCGCCATAATTTAGAAATAAGCCATAATTCATCGTTTCGTTACCATCGGTAAACGAAAGATTATGGTTTTGGCTAAATGCTTTACGTGTAGTAGCATCCTGCCAGTCAACATTGTATAGCGGGTTTAAGTTACTGTCGAACAATTTGCCAATAAGCGCGGTACGGATTTTTACCGGGTCGTCGTCGGCATATTTGCCGGCTGCCCAGCCAGTGGGGTCGTATTTTTTAATATTGGCGTATGATTGGTCCTCAACCTGCAAAAATTGTTTTGCGTCCAATACTTTTAACTTCCGGGCCAAAACACCTACACTGCCATAAGCATCGTAGCTAACCGTTCCGCCTTTTGTTTTGGTACCCCGCTTAGTGGTTATCAAAATAACCCCGTTTGCACCGCGGGTACCGTAAATAGCCGTGGATGAAGCGTCTTTCAATACGTCGATAGATTCAACATCATTAGGATTTATCGAGGCTCCGCCTTCTGTCCAAACCACCCCGTCAACAACGTACAACGGGTCGGTACTTGAGTTTATAGAGCTGTAACCGCGTATACGTATTTTTGTTGCGCCGCCCGGTGCGCCCGAGTTGGTCGAAACATTTACACCGGCAATTTTACCGGCTAGCTCTTGTTCAATGTTTATGGCCGGGCGTTCCTGCAATTGTTTTGCACTAACGCTGCCGACAGCGCCGGTAAGGTCGATGCGTTTTGACGTTCCGTAACCTACTACCACTACCTCGCTTAATGATCTCTGGCTTTCAACCAGCTTTACATCAACCGTTTCGCGGTTGTTTATAGCAACTTCCTGTGTGTTGTAGCCGATAAAGCTAAAAACCAGGGTTGCTCCGCCGTCGATATCATTTAAAGTGTATTTGCCATTAACATCGGTTATCGTGCCTATAGTGGTACCCTTAACTTTCACGTTAACGCCGGGCAGTGGCCCTTTGGCATCTGTTACCGTACCCTGCACCTTTTGGGCAACATCAATTACCGGCTTTGATTCGTCCTTCGCTTTCACAACAATAGTTTGCTGAAAAATACGATAGGTAAGAGGTTGATTTTTAAAGCATAGGTTCAACGCTTCTTCAACCGAAATGTTGGTAACGTCGATGTTTACCTTCGTTGTTTTGGCCACAGCATCTTCATCATAAAAATAGTTGTAGCCGCTTTGTTTTTTTATCAGCTTCAGTATTTTATCAACAGATACATTGTTCTGGTGAATGCTTACACTTTGGCTGTACGTTTTAGCGCTTACGTTTAAAAGGGCAGCAAATATGAAAACTGCAGTTAGCTTCATTGCTAATAGAATTTTGAACAGGCGGCGTCGTTTTAAAGGCTCCACCATAAAATTAAATTTCATAGTTTTGTATGTTTGGGTTAAAAACTTATTATTTCAATTTCGCGATTGTGGATAGGAGGTAACCCGGACATTAACCCGGGAAAGCGCGCCAACGCCTCCCGGATTTTTTTTGCCAGTTGTTTTATGTTTCCATAAAAACATTACCTCAAGCTTCAGGGGGCTCTTAGTATTGGTTTTCTCATTAGGAATTTATTTTATATGGTTAAACAATTGGTTGATTTACATACATACATAAGCATACCATCGCCATCAGCGACAATAAGAATTTTTGCCGGGTAGGTAAACCCGGCAATATTGTTTTTCAATAGTTTATAAATGGTCCGGTATAAATCAGGAGGTAACCACGATGGTTTTACCTGCTATTTTAAAATTTATACCGGTGTATTTTAACATCTTCAATAATTCAGACAGGTTTACACTGCGCGATATGCTGCCCGTAAACCGCCGTTTTGGTATTTCGCCCTCGTACTTAATATCAACATCGTACCACCTCGCCGCCTCGCGCATTATCAACGGGATTTCGGCCTTTTCAAACTGGAAATTACCGCTTGTCCATGCAAGTACATTATCTGTATCTACGGTTGTTACCTTTATCCTGCCAGCCTTACCAGCCAACATGCTGGCCTGCTGTTCGGGTTTAAGCACCACCGATTGCGCGCCGGCAGTTATTTTTACACTGCCTTCAACCAGGGTTGTTTTTAAGGCATCTTCATCGGTATAGGCATTAATGTTAAAGTGGGTGCCTAATACCTCAACGGTCTGTTCCCCGGCAACAACCCTAAATGGTTTTGATTTATTTTTGGCCACTTCAAAATATACTTCGCCGGTTATGGTAACCTTACGTTCGGTTCTAGAAAACGCAGCCGGGAAAGTTATTGACGACGCCGAATTAAGCCATACCTTGCTGCCATCGCTCAATACCACCTGGTATTGCCCGCCTTTAGGAATGGTGATAGTATTAAATATAGCCGATGAATCGACCGTTTTACCAACCGGCGCTTCGTAAATTATGCGGCCGTCTTTATCTTTTTTAAGCACGGTTTGTCCCTGGCTGGCCAGTACGCCGTTTTTTACATCGCTTAAATTTATTTTACTTCCGTTGGCAAGCGTTAGTACCGCTTTGTTTCCGCCGGGGCTGGCATCATTTTTTACGGGCTTTTGCTGCTGCGTTAACTTGTGCGACTTAACCACCCGGTGCGTGTGTGCGTAATAGCACATAAAACTGCCACCAAACAAAAATACAGCCGCCGCATAGCGCAGCCACACCGGTATCATTTTTTTGATGGGGCTACCATTTTTTTTTATTTCGCGGTTTATTTTATATAGTATCCGCTGTTTTAAAGCTTCGTCGTTTTCTGCAAATGCAGAAGGGATGTCAATAGGCGTGTCCTGGCCGGTATTATACCACGCAGCAAACTCGGCCTGTTCGGCAGGGGTGATGGTATTATCCATCCATTTTTTTGCAAGTTCACGGTAACGGTTTTCCATTCAGGATGCATTGGTTAGTAGTAGGTACCTTAACCGAAGCGAATCCCTTAGTGCAAATGAAAATATTTTTAATTTTTTTTGAAGGAAGGAAATTACAGCAAAAAACTGCTTAGCCGTGTACGCAATGTCTTAAGCGCTTTACCCAAATGCGCTTCAACCGTCTTTTCAGATATACCAAGTTCGGTGGCAATTTGTTTTTGCGAGAAGCCTGACTCGCGGCTGAGCCGGTAAACCAAACGGCATTTTTCGGGCAAGTCGGCAACAAAGGCGGCAAGGCGGGTCCTTAGCTCTTCAAAGTCGAGCCACTGCTGCGTGGTGTCGTCGGTTAAGCTGGCTATATGTTGTGTATAATCCGAATATTTTTGCTGATGGCCGCGCTTTGCCAATACTTTTATTACCCTATATTTAACAGACACAGCAAGATAGGGGCCTAATGTATTTATGGTGTCCAGTTCGTTGCGCCTTTTCCACAACGATACAAATATGTCCTGAACTATTTCTTCAGCTTCATCCAGGTCGCTTATTTTGTTGGCGGCCACAGCGAACAGTTTTGTCCAATACCTGTTATAAATTTCGGTAAAAGCAAGCTCATCGCCGTTTTGCAGCAGGCCGGTAAGTTCCTTATCATCCAGAATAGTATAATTGTACATATTAAAAATAAAAGACTAATCTATTTTAATATTGGCTGCAGGTAAAAACACAACGATTTAGAATAAGTTTTTACTTATTCGGTAAGAATATTTTCACCAGGCAGAACGGTTTATAAAATCAAATGTAGTAACTATTGGTTAAAACAGCGAAGGATTGCCGCCCAATTTTATTTTACCAAGATGCTTATAGGCATTTTCGGTGACCTCACGGCCCCGGGCAGTACGCATCAAAAAACCTTCCTGTATTAAAAATGGCTCGTAAACTTCTTCAATGGTACCTTCATCTTCGCCAACGGCGGTGGCTATGGTTTTGAGACCCACAGGGCCGCCTTTAAATTTATCGATAATAGTATTCAGGATTTTATTATCCATTTCGTCGAGCCCGTGCTCATCAACATTAAGGGCGTTTAACGCATATTTGGCAATAGCTGTATCGATGTTGCCATCGCCTTTTATCTGGGCAAAATCACGGGTACGGCGCAGCAGGGCATTGGCAATACGCGGGGTGCCACGGCTGCGGCGGGCAATTTCGTAAGCGCCTTCGTCGCTAATAGGGGTTTTTAGTATAGATGATGAGCGTAAAACAATGGTAGTCAGTAATTTCGCATCGTAATATTCAAGCCTTGAGTTAATGCCAAACCTAGCCCTCAACGGCGCGGTAAGCAAGCCTGAACGGGTGGTAGCCCCGATAAGTGTAAAAGGGTTAAGCGATATTTGCACCGAGCGTGCATTCGGCCCGCTCTCCAGCATAATATCTATTTTAAAATCCTCCATTGCCGAATACAGGTACTCTTCAACCAGCGGACTAAGCCTGTGTATTTCGTCAATAAATAAAATATCTCCGGTTTCAAGGTTGGTGAGCAGACCGGCAAGATCGCCGGGTTTGTCAAGCACCGGGCCCGAGGTTATTTTTATGCCTACACCCATTTCGTTTGCAATAATGTAGGATAGCGTGGTTTTACCCAGTCCGGGAGGGCCATGCAGCAGCACATGGTCAAGCGCTTCGCCGCGCTGGCGGGCAGCCTGAACAAATACTTTTAAATTGGCTAATATTTTATGCTGACCGGTAAAATCTTCAAATACCTGCGGCCGTAAAACTTTTTCAATATCACGTTCGGCAGGCGAGAGGCGTTCACGGTCGGGATTGAGGTGTTCATTCATTACCAACGAAATTAGTATTTTATTTCGGAATGCGGAATGCCGAATTAAGGAGTTGAAAGTGTCAAAAATGCTTTTCATTCCGCAATTGAACTTCCGCAATCCGCATTCAACTCATCCCTCCGGGTACTTCCTGAAAATAGAATTTATCTTCATCTGTATCACCCCGAAAAAAGCTTCTCTAAAGATACTGGTCGACATTTTTGAGGTACCGGCGGTGCGGTCAGTAAATATAATGGGGACTTCCACCAACTTAAAGCCATGTTTTATGGTGGTGTATTTCATTTCAATCTGGAACGCGTAGCCCACAAATTTTACTTTGTTTAGCTGAATAGTTTCTAAAACTTTTCGTTTATAGCACATAAAGCCGGCGGTGGCGTCGCGTACGTCGATACCTGTAATAAATCTAACATATACCGATGCAAAGTAGCTCATCAACACACGGCTCATAGGCCAGTTAACTACATTTACACCATTGATATAACGCGATCCAATTACCGCATCAGCACCTTCTATACAGGCATCCCGCAGTTTCAGCAAGTCATCAGGGTTGTGGGAAAAGTCGGCATCCATCTCAAAGATATAGTCGTATTGATGCGCTATCGACCATTTAAAGCCATGAATATAGGCAGTGCCAAGGCCCTGCTTGCCGGCGCGTTCCTCAATGAATAATTTTTCAGGGTATTCAAGCTGAAGTTGCTTAACAATGTTTTGCGTGCCGTCCGGCGAACCATCGTCAATAACTAAGATATGGAAATCATGCTGAAGGGAAAACACCTTCCGAATCATTCGTTCGATGTTTTCCTTTTCGTTATACGTAGGGATAATAACTATGCTGTCCGGCACTCAAAAAAAATTAAATGTGTGCAAAACTAATTGATTTAGCGCATCAATAAAAATTGTTTAACCAATTATTAACAACCTACAAATTTTGAGTATCTGCAAGTACCTGGTTATCAACGTATGGGTCGGTAATGTAGTTGCGTTCTTTCAACCGAGGGGAAACAATTAAGAAGGCCACAATAAATACACAAATAAATATTATAAAGAACCACTCGTAGTTAGCACCTTTAAGGTTTTTGGCCCACCAGCCGCCACCTTCAATAAAACCGTTAACAAGGGCGGTAATAAGATTACCAAATGACACCACGAGGAACCAGATACCGGTCATGGTGCTTTTCATTGATTTTGGTGAGTGGGTATAAGCATACTCCAGTCCGGTGATAGATACCAATACTTCGGCTGCTGAAAGTATCATGAATGCCAGCACCTCCCAAAATATTGATGGCTTTTCACCATGTTCGATACCATTATGGATAAAAGCGATAACAATAAATGATAAAGCCGTTAATACCAACCCCGTACCAAGCCTGCGTAATGGGGTGGTTTTTAATCCGATCTTATCAAACCATGGGTAAACTATATAATTGAAAAAGGGTATGAACAGGAGCAGGAATACAGTGTTAATCGTGGATAACTGGCCGGGAAACACGGTGACTTTGGTAAACCCAAGGTTAATAACGCGATTCATTTTTTCAGCATACAGCGTCCATTCAGACAGGCATTGATCCCAAACAGCCCAAAATGCCAGCGCGAAAAAGAATACCGACATAACCCGGTAAACCGCCTTAACACCTTCAACGCGTTCGGGGTCATACGGGCCTTTGGCGACATCAAGCATGGATTGGCCCGGTTTTTTTTGGCTTAAGTGGGTTAACGAATACCACGTAATAAAAACCAGGTTGTTGCGGTTTACGCCCTGCGGGGGGACCTTTACATATTTTTTACGGCCCGAGAAAAATATGATCGTTGCCAGAGCCATCAGCAGCCCGGGAACACCGAAAGCCCACTTAGGTCCAAAGTGGGCGTAAGTCCATGGAATGGCAAGAGTTGAAATTGTAGAGCCGGCATTTATACTGAAATAGAACCAGCCGTAAACTTTTGACAGTAAATCCTGGTTGGTAGCATCAAACTGATCGCCAACATTGGCTGACACGCACGACTTTATGCCACCCGCGCCAATGGCAACCACAAGAAGGCCCAGTTTAAAACCATCAAGACCGCCATCAAACGTTGCCAGCATTAAATGCCCGACACAGTAAATCATCGATACATATAAGATAAGCTTGTATTTGCCGGTAAACCAGTCCGCTATCATTCCGCCTACAAACGGTAACGCGTAGGCCACCATTACAAATAAGTGGTGTAACTTATTGGCATGAGCATTTGCCTGGTCTGTTAGCGCCGCATTGTCGGTAGGGTTAAAAAATTGCTGTACCAAAAAAAGGCTGAGTATGGACCGCATACCATAAAAGCTGAAGCGTTCTGCTGCTTCGTTGCCTATAATATATGGTACTGCCCTGGGGAACCTGGATTTTTTAGGAGGGGTTACTGCTGCGCTGTCTTGCATTAATTTCTATATTAAAAATTTTACTAAAGTAATACAATTCCCGTAAATCAAAATTTAATACTGAAAGTGTTACAAATAATGCGTGTGTATTTTGTACGCTATGCTTTTTTTAAATTATTAAATTGAATGGAAATTGCGGGCGGTTATGTTGCCATTAATATATTAAAGCTCGTTTTTGTACAAATTACCTGATCGGTTTTCGCACTTTGGCAATAATTGAAGGCGATTTTAATTTTATTTTTTAGCGATTGTTTAGTATTTGGCCCAATTTTTTAGCCAACTTTACCCACGGATAATCCGAAAAAACGGCTATGGACATCGACTTTAATAAGAACGAAGATATAAACAAACAACTTGTTTACGACCTAAATACGCGCCTTAAAAAAGTGCGCCAGGGCGGGGGCGAAAAGGCTGCTGCCAAGCAAAAGGAAAAAGGCAAAATGCTGGCCCGTGAACGCGTAGCCTACCTTATAGATAAAGATAAACCATGGCTGGAAATGGGTGCTTTTGTAGCCGAAGGCATGTACGCCGAACATGGCGGCTGCCCTTCAGGTGGGGTGGTCTGTGGCATAGGTTATGTATCGGGGAGGCAATGCGTGGTGGTAGCTAACGATGCTACTGTTAAAGCGGGTGCCTGGTTTCCGATAACTGCCAAGAAAAACCTACGGGCGCAGGAAATAGCGATGGAAAACCGGTTACCAATCATTTATTTGGTGGATTCGGCCGGTGTGTTTTTGCCTCTGCAAGATGAAATTTTCCCGGATAAAGAGCACTTTGGGCGTATATTTCGCAACAATGCTATAATGAGCAGCATGGGTATTATCCAGATTGCGGCCATTATGGGTTCGTGTGTTGCAGGCGGCGCTTATCTGCCGATTATGAGCGACGAAGCGATGATTGTGGAAGGCACCGGCTCGGTGTTTTTAGCGGGCTCGTACCTTGTAAAATCGGCCATTGGCGAGGACGTAGATAATGAAACACTCGGCGGGGCAACAACTCAATGTGAGATTTCGGGTGTTACCGATTATAAACACCCCAACGACAAAGCGTGTTTGGATTCTATCCGCAACATCATGAGCATGACCGGCGATTTTGCAAAAGCCGGGTTCGACAGGATAAAGTCAGCTGCGCCAAAGCTCGACCCGAAAGATATTTATGGCATATTGCCCATAAGTCGTGAAGCAGCTTATGATATGAACGAGATTTTACTACGCTTGCTGGATAATTCGGAATTTGAAGAATATAAGGCAGGATACGGGCAATCCATCATCTGCGGGCTTGGCCGGGTTGATGGGTGGGCGGTGGGCATTGTGGCCAACCAGCGCAAAGTTATTAAATCAAAGAAAGGCGAAATGCAGTTTGGCGGCGTAATTTATTCCGATTCGGCGGATAAAGCTACCCGCTTTATCATGAACTGCAACCAAAAGAAAATCCCGCTGGTGTTTTTGCAGGATGTTACCGGCTTTATGGTGGGCAGCCGCGCCGAGCATGGTGGTATTATAAAAGACGGCGCCAAAATGGTAAATGCGGTTGCAAACTCGGTAGTGCCGAAGTTTACCATTGTTATAGGTAACTCCTACGGCGCAGGCAATTACGCCATGTGCGGCAAGGCTTATGACCCCCGTTTGATTTATGCCTGGCCGACAGCCAAAATAGCAGTGATGGGCGGTGGTTCGGCAGCGAAAACGCTGGTGCAGATACAAGCAGCCGGTTTAAAAGCAAAAGGTGAAGAAGTAAACCAGGAACGGGAAGACCAGCTATTAAAAGAAACCACCGACCGCTACAACGCACAAACCACGCCCTATTACGCCGCAGCAAGGCTTTGGGTTGATGGAATCATTGACCCGTTGGAAACCCGCAAGGTAATATCGATGGGAATTGAAGCGGCTAATCATGCGCCAATTGAAAAGGCGTTTAATGTGGGGATAATACAGACGTAAATTGATTTAAAGATGTGTCGATTTGAAAATTTGAAGATATACACCAATACTCATTTTTAACCCGCAAAACCTATTTAATGAATGTGAATTACGATGAACTGATAATGCTCGCCGGGGGCGCGTTTGTGATGGTATTTGGCATCGGTAAGTTAAACGAGCGTAAGCAATTGTTGGCAAAAGGGGTTAAGGTAAAGGGAGTGGTTTTTGATATTGAAAAAAATTGGGATATGGATAATGGTTCAACGACCACGCAATACTACCCGATAGTAAGATATGTAACTACAGAAATGGAGTGGATAACAAAGAAGTATCAAGTAACCAGCGGCTTAAGCGTATATAAAATAGGCGATGAGGTCACTGTAGTTTACGACCCAGGCGATATTGAGCATTTTATAATTGATGATGACAAAACTAAATGGCTTGGGCCGGTTTTTATAGCAGTGGGAATTGCGCTGATACTTGGTGTAGTTATTTATTTCTTAGTGAACCAATATCCGGGTTTGTAGAAATATATTTTTATGGAATATTTGGATTAGCTGCATCATGCTTATATGAAAATACTATTAGCCGTTTTACTTGTCCCACTGTATTGTTTTGGCCAGGCAACGGTCGACAGAATTAAATACCCCTTTAATTTTCAAGTATTGGAAGAACTATCATATAATATATCGATCAATGATACCATTATCCCAATATACGCTGATGGGAAATTTCATTACGTCAATTCATACACAAAGCAGCCTCTTTTAGATCAATCATTTGACGAAGCTTATCCTTTTCATAAAGGTTATGGTCTGGTTAAAAAAGATAATAAATACGGCATTATAGATAAGAAAGGGAATTATGTTTTAAAGCCGGCCTACAAATCAATTTTTTTACCTGATTATCCTGACGTCGTTAAATTTAATACAGGTGAATATTTTGAATTTAACGATGGAAAATTAGGAACAGGGTATTACGGTGAGCAAGACCCTGTTGTTCCTTACATTTATAGTTTTAAAAAAGGCGCCAAATATGGGCTGGTTCTAAAAGAAGGGAAGAAATCCGATCCAATCTACGACTCGATATTGTTCATTAATATCTACTCCATAGTAGTTAAGAAACATGGGAAAATAGGAATTATAGACAACAACCAAAAAACAATCTTGCCATTTATATATGATGAGTACGCAGGAAATAATAAATATTGGATTCCTAGTATGTTCGCTTTAAAAAAGGGTACAAGTTGGTTGTACTTCAGTAATTACGCAAAGCTATTCGAAAGCCCGTTTAAGCCTGCTTTATTAAACAATAACCTGTTCATTTTTGAAAATAACGGACTATATAATTATTTTGACGACAAAGGAGATGTTATGTTGCCAAAATATTATAAATGGATTTCAGCAAGTTTAAGAGTCGCTATCGGCCAAAGCGATGAGGTTGTTATTTTAAACAATAAAAACGAAGAATTTATTTACTACAATAGGTAATATTTCGATATTTCTTATCTTACCGCATGAAAAAGCTAGTCTTGTTTATACCGTTATTGATCGCCGCGGCTGTATTTGCCCAATCCCCAATGGAAATCCATCAAAAAGCTATCCTGATTGATACGCATAACGATATCCTATCCAATATATTGATAACCAAACAGGATGTCGGCAAGCTGCAAAGTACCGGCAATTTCGATTTGGTGCGCGCAAAACAAGGCGGACTGGACGGGCAGATATTTTCGATATGGTGTGGTGAAGAATATGGAACAGGAAAAGCTTTTGCCATGGCTAACCGCGAAATTGACTCGTTGTATGCTTTGGTTGCCCGCAACCCCGATAAAATTACGCTGGTGCACAACTCAAAAGAATTGCAAAAAGCTGTTAAGCAGCAAAAAATGGCGGCGATGATAGGCGTTGAAGGCGGCCACATGATTGAAGACAGGATGGACTACATTGACAGCCTGGCCAAACGCGGGATGAATTATTTAACACTTACCTGGAACAACAGCACCTCCTGGGCTACATCGGCACGCGATGAGGTTACCAAAAAAGATTCATTAAAACACCTGGGACTTACCGATTATGGCAAACAAATAGTAAAGCATCTGAATGAGTTGGGTGTAATGGTTGATGTTTCGCATGTTGGCGAGCGCACCTTTTATGATGTAATTGCTACAAGTACCAAGCCTGTTATCGCATCGCACAGTTGTGCCTATGCGCTCGACCGCAGCCGCCGCAACATGAAGGACGACCAGCTAAAAGCGCTTGCAAAAAACGGGGGAGTGATATGCCTTAATTTTTACAGCGGGTTTGTTGACAGCACCTATTCACCAAAGGTTGGCGCGTTTCTGCATCAGCATAAAAAAGAATTAGACTCGCTCACCCAAATTTACCATGATGGCGACCTGGCCAACATACGTCTGAATGCAATTTACCGCAGCGAAAGTGATAAGATTCGTCCGCCCTTAAGCCTGCTGATTAAGCATATTGATTACATAGTGAAATTAATTGGCGTAGACCATGTTGGCATAGGGTCAGACTTTGACGGTGCGGAATCGTACCCACTTGAATTAGATAGCGTTGCTGATTATCCGAAAATTACCGAAGAATTGCTGAAGATTGGATATAGTGAAAAGGATATTTATAAAATATTGGGTGGTAATGTTTTAAGGGTGTTTAAGGCGAATACGGGGAAGTGATTTAATTTAGCCCTTGAATAAAAATAAATTTTAATACAAATGCGACTTATTATGAGAGCTTATATTACGCTGATAATCTATCTGTTATGTACGATGTGCGTTACAGCGCAAATCCATAAAGTATATATTGATATAAATGGTAAGTTTTTAGACCGCGCTGATAAGGCAGACGCATATGTGTTGATAAAAAGATTGTCTGATTCAGTCTACACGGTTCAAAAATACGATATCCACGACACCATATTGGTTAAAGGAGTATTTAAAGATTCGCTGTTGACCATTCCGAATGGCCGATTTTTATTTTATGAGAAAAAAAAGATTGACGACCAGTTTAAAGGGATTCTGCATACAGATACCAATACTTTTGTTGCCGAGGTTGGGTTCTTTGTAAATGGAGCGAAAACCGGCGTATGGACAGAATTTGAAAGACGAGGTGTAAAAAAAAGCACTTATACTTATAAAGGTGACAAACTTAATGGCCTTTATCAAGGGTTTAGTAAATATCATAGTCAATACGTAGTAGAAGACGGGAACTATCTTGACGGATTTAAAGAGGGGGACTGGAACAGGTATGGATATGATACTTTAAAAACTCCAGTTGTGACGAGGACATTCAGACAAGATAAGCAAATCAACGAAGTTGTTCACCTTAAAGCGGCGCGTGAATCTGACGATGCGACTAAATATTTTCTCCGAAAGCTGAAAAAATTGGACTCATTACCAAAGGAAATTAAGGTAGAAGCTATTATCGGGGTTGATGGCGAAGTTAAGCGACCCATGCTTATCTCAACTTTCACCCCGCGGGTAAATGCGGTAATAATGGATGCGCTTAGCAATATGCCTCGCGTAGTACCGCAAATAAAAGATGGTAAACCTGAGGAGATGAGGTATATTTTAACATTTCAAATTGCGGGATTTTATAAGCAGCCAGACAAGTTCTATTTTTTAAACCTGTCGAAAGAAGTAGGTAATGGTATGGTTTTTCGAAAAACGAACCCGAATTTCGAAGACCTCCAATAGATAGCCGACGGTTAATTAACTCTTTACCGCCGTCTGACCAACCAAACCCCATTTTTGCTTACCTTTGTACTTCAATTTTAAAAATAAAAATGTCTGCTGATATTGAACATGTAAAATGCCTTATTATAGGCTCGGGCCCTGCGGGGTATACTGCTGCTATTTATGCTTCGCGCGCTGATTTAAAACCGGTAATGTACACTGGTATTGTGCCGGGCGGCCAGCTTACCCAAACTACCGATGTTGAGAATTATCCTGGCTACCCGCATGGTATAATGGGTCCGGATATGATGGAAAACTTCCGTCAGCAGGCCGAAAGGTTGGGCACCGATATTCGTTTTGGCTATGTAAGTTCGGTTGATTTTAGTAGCCTCCCGCATAAAGTCGTGGTCGATGAAAAGAAGACCATTACTGCCGATACTGTTATTATATCAACTGGTGCGTCGGCCAAATGGCTGGGTTTGGAATCTGAACAAAAATACAGCGGCTTTGGCGTTTCGGCATGCGCCACCTGCGACGGGTTCTTTTTTAAAGGGGAAGACGTAGCTATTGTTGGCGCGGGAGATACAGCCGCCGAGGAAGCAACTTACCTTGCCAAGTTATGTAAAAAGGTAACCATGATAGTTAGGCGTAACGAATTCCGTGCATCAAAAGCGATGATGCATCGCGTTTTAAACACGCCAAACATCGAAATACTATACAACACCGAAACCAAAGAGATTGTAGGCGATGGACAAAGTGTTACCGGCGTAACGGTTATAAATAATGTAACCAACGAGGAAACCACCGTCCCGGTTGCCGGGTTTTTCGTGGCGATAGGCCATCACCCCAATACCGAGATTTTTAAAGGCTGGATACACATGGACGAAACGGGTTATATAAAAACTACGCCCGGTGCAACCACCACTAATATTGAAGGTGTATTTTGCTGCGGCGATGCCCAGGACCACATCTACCGCCAGGCGGTAACAGCAGCCGGAAGTGGCTGTATGGCAGCTATCGACGCCGAGCGTTACCTGGCAGCAAAAGAGCACGTTGTAACAGCTTGAATTAGTTGATTAATTAATTGGAGATTAGAGACTAGGCCGGTTGTTCAAAAAATAGTGTAATCGGTGAAATCATTCTCCAATCGGTGAAATCCCAAAAACAAAAACAACTTCCCCGGTTATAATGTTTATATTGCATAAGTTGAATAATCAGCGAAATCAATTAATCAAAATAATCAACGGTTCGTTATGGGAAAAGGTGATAAAAAAACCCGCAAAGGTAAAATAGCAATAGGTTCGTACGGCAAAACCCGTCCGCATGATATTAAAAAGGCTAAGCCTGCCGAAGCAGCAGTTGCAGAGACTCCTGCAAAGAAATAACTGAAAGCCATCCAACAAAATTGGGTGGCTTTTTTATTAAAACATATCAGCTACAGATTTTTTACATCTGCAAATGGCTGTTTTTTTTCAAAATCTGCTATCTTCACCACCTCAATAGCTAAACCAATAGATTTTACCGTATGTACAAAAAGATTTCAATATCGCTTTGCCTTTTTATGGCATTTTTTACCGGCATGGTAAATGCCCAGGATGCCGACCCCAACATGGGTATTATACCGGCACCTGTATCCGTTAAAAAATCGGCCGGGCAATTTGTTTTGAGCCAGGAAACTGTGCTGTTGGCCGACAGTGTGAATAACAAAGCAGTATTATTTTTAAAACACTTTTTACTGAACGAGGCAAAGTTAAAGGTTAGATTAAAACCCAATACAGGCGTAGCAGCACCTAACTGCATTGTGCTTACAGCCAAAGGCACCGATAATTTGCCTGCGGGTGGCTATAGTCTTACCATCACCCCGGAAAAAATAACTATTACTGGCAAAGGCGCAGGCCTTTTTTATGGCGTACAATCGTTGATACAGCTATTGCCTTTAGATATGGCCGGCACAGCAAAAATACCCTGCGCTCAAATTGATGACTATCCACGCTTTGGCTACCGTGGCTTAATGCTCGACGTTAGCCGTCACTTTTTTTCGGTGGAGTTTGTTAAAAAGTACATTGACCTGATGGCAGGTTATAAGCTGAATAACTTTCACTGGCACCTTACTGACGACCAGGGCTGGCGCATCGAAATAAAGAAATACCCGAAGCTGACTCAAATAAGCAGCCAGCGCGCCCAAACTGTTATTGGCAATTACCACGACCGTACGCCGCAACAATTTGATAATACGCCGTATGGCGGTTTTTATACCCAGGAACAAATTAAGGATGTGGTAAAATACGCGTCTGACCGCTACATCAATATAGTACCCGAAATCGAGATGCCGGGCCATTCGGAAGCAGTGTTGGCTGCTTACCCGGAATTGAGCTGCGACCCATCATTAACTACCTATAAAGTAGCCGAAACCTGGGGCGTATTTAAAAATATATACGAACCCAGCGATAAAACATTTGCCTTTATACAAGATGTATTAACCGAAGTGATGGCATTGTTTCCAGGCAAATACATCCATGTTGGTGGCGATGAAGTGCCAAAAGATGCCTGGAAGAAATCTCAGTTTTGCCAGGATTTAATTAAAAAACTTGGCCTTACTGACGAAAAAGGTTCTCCAAAAGAAGATAAGCTGCAAAGTTACTTCATACAGCGGATAGAGAAATTCATTAACGCCAATGGCCGCAAAATGATAGGCTGGGACGAAATACTGGAAGGCGGCCTTTCGCCAAATGCAACAGTAATGAGCTGGCGCGGTGAAGCAGGCGGAATAGCGGCTGCAAAACAGCACCATGATGTGGTAATGACACCTGGCAGTGGCGGTTTGTACATTGACCAGCAACAAGGTAAATCAAACCTGGAGCCATTGAGTATCGGCGGTTACGACCCATTGAGCCGTATCTACCGTTATAATCCGACCCCTGCGGAGCTAACTCCGGATGAGCAGAAGTATATCCTTGGTGTGCAGGCTAACTTGTGGACAGAATATATCCCAACGGAAATTAAAGTGCAATACATGATATTGCCGCGCATCCTGGCGCTTTCAGAATTGGCCTGGACGCCCCTTGCTCAAAAAAACTATACGGATTTCGCCGAAACCCGGTTGCCCGGACACCTTGCATGGTTGGATAAGGCAGGTTTTACGTACCGTGTGCCAGAAGCAATTGGCACAAAAGACACCACCATGTTTGGCAGCCAGCTGACCGTAAACCTGAAAAGCCCGGTTGATGGTGCTAAGGTTTACTACACCATTGATGGCTACACCCCGCGCGAAACCGATATGGAGTACACCCATCCGATGACTTACGATGTGCCGGCAGACCAATATCGTGAATTGAAAACGATAGTAATAACTCCAACCGGCAAACGCAGCCAGGTTACCCGGGCGGTTATGTATAACAAGGCGCCGCTGCCTGCTGTTGACGGCCAAAACACAAACAAAGGTTTAAAATATAAAGTTTATACAGGAGAATTTACCAGTGTAAGCCAGTTAGATAAAGCAGCAGTAATTGACAGTGGCGTAGCGATTAGCTTTAACACGGCCACCATTAAAAAAAATATAAAGGGCAACGGGGTAATATATACCGGCTTAATTCGTATTGATAATGACGGGGTTTATGGTTTTTCAACAACTTCGGCAAATGGTTCAGCGTTACTGATCGATGGTCAGCCGGTTGTTGACAACGACGGCAAGCATACAGTTTACGACCAGGGTGGCACGGTGCCTTTACAAAAAGGGTATCATAAAATCACCATAAAATACTTTGATGCTGCCAGCAACGGTAACTTAAAAGTTTTTATAACCACACCTGATAAGCCGAAAGCGGAGTTAACTCCGGAAGTAATGTTTAATTAGAAAAGAGTCAAGAGCCAAGAATCAAGAACCGAGACAGGAATTAACCGGCGTAAAGTTACCTGACTTTTTATCTTGACTCTTGGTTCTTGATTCTTGGCTCTTACTTTTACAACGATGAATTTTAAATACCATTTATATTTTTTAATGCTGATGGCCGGTATGTTGATGACGGGCTGCTCGGAAGATAAAAAGCCTGTGAGCACATCTGTTGTGCCTAAAAAACCGGCGGTAATGGACCCGTTCAGGTATCACAAACGGATTGAGGTTTCGCCGGGGCAGGATTATGATGTTTTAAGCTGGGGCCGCGGCTCGAAAATTGCGGGGGCATTCGAAATTTTGCATTCAGATTCGTCAGCATTTAAATATACTACCACAACAGGTGATTTGGATGGTGCGATTATTGATAGCTATAACTCAGATATGGACCTGGACGGCAACCCGGAAATATTGATACAAGCCAGGGGCCGCGATACCATTAACTATGCCAATATCTACGCTTTTGAGTTTAGCAACAGTGGTGCCCATAAGCTTGATTTCCCAAAGCTGACCAAGAGCCAGCGGGCGGGTTATCGAGGCGATGATAACTTTTATATTAAAGAAGGTAAACTGGTGCGAGAGTTCCCGATTTACGATGGCAATACAAAGGAAGCCAAACCTACCGGTGCCAAACGCCAGTTTGAATATGGCCTGCGTAATAACGAGTTTACCATTAAGCAGTTGAGTAAAGATTCAACAACTACTAAAACGACATCGGCTACAACTGCTCCTGCAAAGGCCTCGAATTCGGATAAGAAGGAGACTACCTCTAAAAAATCCAAGCCACACAAGGAAGAGCAACATAAAAAGAAGAAGAAGAGACGGCATAGGAGTGAGGAGTAA
>JBDUDE010000384.1:0-6925 GCA_040003105.1 Mucilaginibacter sp.
TATTTATGGCAAGGGCCCATAGACCGTCTACGAATAAGATTTGATTACTGTCGTTAGCTGGACTAAAGACTTTGACCTAATCTAATACCGCGCGCACCTTACTATTATCGAGATAAAAATGATTATAAAAACCCACAATATCACAATTCCCAATTGGGTGGTTTTTATTTTGGCTTCCTTCTGCTCACCGTAATCCTCTCTCATATTCCAATAATTTATCTTTGTGTATTAAATTTAAAATATCTTTCGCGGAAAATCAAATTACGACCCGGCGAAATTGAAATATCACATCATTATCAATTATTGGTTTAAAAAGGTTAACCAAAGAATAAATACGCTACAAAAATGGCTGCTATAATGCCTGCAAGGTCCGCAAACAGGCCGGCTGGGATGGCGTACCTGGATTTTTTAATACCTATCGACCCAAAATAAAGCGCAACAATATAAAACGTAGTGTCGGCCGAGCCATTAAATATGCAGCCCAGGCGACCCGCAAAGCTGTCGGGCTTATAGGTTTTCATAATATCAATCATCATCCCTTTTGAGCCGGAGCCACTTAAGGGCTTCATATAAGCGACGGGCATGGCATCCACAAAGCGGGTGTCCAGGCCGAGCTGTATAACCACCCACCGCAGGCCATCATTTAGATAATCTAAGGCACCACAGGCCCTGAAAACCGCTATGCCAACCAGCATGGCCACCAGGTAAGGTATTATCTTTACCGATGTTTCAAACCCGCTTTTTGCTCCATCAATAAAAGATTCAAAAACATTTACTTTTTTTATTAGCGCGCCTGTAATAAATATCACAGGTATTGAGAAAAGCATCAGGTTGCTTGCCACCTTTGACACCTGGCCAATTTGCCCTTTTGTTAAATATTGGGTAAAGCACCAAACCAATAAAACAATAAAGCAGGTAATACCGCCAAGCCAGCCGATGATTACCCTGTCCCAGAGGTTTATTTTTTGTTTAATAGCAACCAGCAGCATGCCCGATATGGCCGATACAAAGGTTGCGATGATACAGGGGATGAAAATGTCAGTGGGGTCCTTTGCATTTAAAATAGCGCGTTGTGCTATGATGGTAACCGGTAATAGCTGCAGTCCCGAAGTAAGCAGCACCAGGTACATTATTTGTGCGTTTGATGCGGTTTCCTTGTCTTTATTTAACTCCTGCAGGCTGCCTATAGCTTTCAGACCCAGTGGGGTGGCTGCATTATCAAGTCCTAATAAATTTGCCGAAAAGCTCATCAGCACTTGGCCAGTAGCGGGGTGGTTTTTAGGTACCTCGGGGAAAAGGCGGCTAAAGAATGGGCCAACTACGCGCGACAGGAAGTTAATAGCGCCCGCTTTTTCGCCAATGTTCATAATGCCCAGCCAAAATGCCATGTTACCGGCCAGAGGCAGTGCGATGTCCATCACTGACGATTTAGACGATGAGAATATTGCGCTAACCAGGTGTGAAAATATTTCGGTATCACCAAAAAATATTAGCCTGATAAGCGCAATTACAAACGCTACGAGGAAAAACGCAATCCAGATATAATTAAGGGCCATAGAAGATATTTACGCTTTGAAGATAAAGTTTTTTGATTATTAATAACGAATAACCATCTTTAAATTGATTTTTAAAAGCGATGCCCGCACATGATTGCAGATACCACCACCACACTAAAACAAACCGTTGACCACATTCTAAGCCAAGACATTGATGCTATTGACTGGGCAACTAAGCCTGCGCCCGGTAAATGGAGCAAAAAACAAATTATAGGGCATTTAATTGACAGTGCACAGGTTAACTTGCAGCGATTTGTGCGCTGCACTTACGAGGAGAATTTTAAGTTGACTTATGAGCAGGTAGAGTGGGTAGACGCCCAGCATTACCAGGATGCCAATATAAATGAATTGCTGGGCTTATGGAATTTATTAAACCTGCAGATAATACGGGTGTTGGAAAATTACCCCGCCGGCAGGTTACGGGCCCAATGCGACAACAGCAAAAGCGAGGCAAGCCTGCATAGTGTTGAGTGGCTGGCAGCCGATTACGTGGAGCACATGCTGCACCATTTAAAACAAGTGAAATAAGTTTTCGACAATATGAACGCGTTAACCGAAACCTGGCAAATTCATAACCGCATTAATTTGTATTTGCTGGATGCTATTGATGAGGCAAACCTGGGCGATATATCCGCATCAAAAGGGCGCACCGTTGGCGAACAATTTGCGCACATGCACAACGTAAGGCTGATGTGGCTAAAAGCTGCCGACCCATTGCTTTTAACCGGGCTTGATAAAGTTGAGAAAGACAACATCAGCAAAGAAAAGCTTGAAGAGACATTAAAAGCCAGCAGCCTTGCTATTGAGCAATTATTTGAAAAAGCCGGGGCTGATGGTAAAGTGAAGGGGTTTAAACCACATGCAACAGGATTTTTAGGTTATCTTATTTCGCACGAATCGCACCATAGGGGGCAAATTATGCTAACGTTAAAACAAGCGGGGCACCCGGTTGACAAAAAAATACAGTTTGGTATATGGGAGTGGGGGACAAGATAACAGCACAGCCTGTGGGGTACTCCGGTACGCC
Organism: Mucilaginibacter sp.; assembly: GCA_040003105.1. Lineage (GTDB taxonomy): Bacteria > Bacteroidota > Bacteroidia > Sphingobacteriales > Sphingobacteriaceae > Mucilaginibacter. Next base: position 2,584 of record JBDUDE010000384.1, read on the forward strand.
CCTTGGGAAAAAGCTTGGGATTAAACCCGGGTTTAACATATTGCTTGTTAACGCCCCGGAACATTATTTTAGTTTGTTTACCGATTTGCCTGCTGATTTAATATTTAATAATGATGCGTTGACGGCGAAAGACCTAATCCATTTTTTCACCAAACAAAAAGACGAATACACAAACCTGTTGCCGGCACTAAAACAGCGGATAAAACCCAATGGCATAATCTGGGTATCGTGGCCAAAAAAAGCATCGAAAGTACCAACCGACATTACCGAAGATATTATCCGCAATTTTGCCTTGCAAAGTGGGTTGGTGGATATTAAGGTTTGTGCGGTGGACGAAGTATGGTCGGGGTTGAAATTGGTGATACGGGTGGCGGAGCGAGGTTGATTGGGTTGATCAAGTTAGATTAGGTTGATTAAGTTTGAGAATACCCCCCAACCGGTAACTTATGAACTAGGGTTTAGCCCTTGTTGAAAATCCCAAACCAGGAAAGACTCAATTCGACTTAAAACTTCCGACTTACGACTATTGACTTCCTAACCCTTAACCTTCTTTCTGCAATACTATCTGATTAATAGCGTTTAGCTTACACCTGTTCATTAATGCTAACTCGTTTATAATGAAGTTCTATATAAAAAATATGGTGTGCATTCGGTGCAAGATGGTTGTAAAGGTTGAATTGAAAAAACTGGGGCTGCGCTGGACTTCGATAGAATTAGGGAAAGCCGAGACTACAGGACCCGTTTCAGTCGAAAAAATTAAGAAATTTAAGCTGGCTCTACTTAAATCAGGATTAGAACTGCTGGAAAACAAAAAAAACATCCTGGTTGAAAAAATAAAAAACGTTGTTATCGACATGGTTTGCTATACGGACAATAAGTTGAAGACTAATTTCTCCGATTATTTGAGCGAAAAACTAAACCTGAACTATACTTACCTGGCCAATGTATTCTCGGCAGAGCAGGGTAATACCATCGAACATTTTATCATATTTAATAAAATAAAACGGGCGAAAGAGCTTATTGGCTATGATGAGCTTAACCTTTCTCAAATTTCCCTGGCGCTAAATTATAGCAGCGGGGCACACTTTTCTAACCAATTCAAAAAAGTTACCGGGATAACTCCATCCCGCTATAAACAATTAAGCGCTTAAACTTTACTGCCTTTAAATGTATGAATTATGCAACTTATTTAAAAAGTTGTGTAACACTTAATGCTTTCGTATAGGGTATGTTTGTGCCATCTACTTAATCAATGAAATATTTTAATTAATAAATTATTAAAATTATTAATCATGAGTGAAAAAACAAACTTGCCAGTAAGCTGTAATCCGGCCCAGCAAAACATGGATTTCTTAAAGGCATGGTACCCTATGGCGTGCTTTGCCATGTGTCTTTTGTTAATTATCTCCGGGTGTAAAAAGGATGCTGAAAATGCAAACCTGCCAGGCGCCGACAGTTCGGCCAACCTTAGTTTATCTACTACGGCGCTTGCAGCAACAGTTAGCTCGCCGGTTAACTTGAAAACAGCTAACGACTTTACAATATTAACAGAAACCGGGATAACAACCACCGGCGTTACTGCCATCACCGGTAATATCGGGACAAGTCCCATAGCGGCAACGGCCATCACCGGGTTTGGATTGATAATGGCAACCGATAATCAATCTTCGCATACACCTATAGTTACCGGCAAAGTGTATGCGGCTAATTATACCGCCCCAACACCATCGAAAATGACGACCGCTATAGCCGATATGAAAACTGCATTTACCACGGCTAATGGGCTTACAATTCCATCGCCGATAGTTGAAAAATATGCGGGTGATATTAGCGGGCATACGTTACGGCCCGGCTTATACAAATGGGGTACGGGTGTTTTAGTGACGGGCGTAGGCGCTACGCTAAGTGGCGGGCCAAATGATATTTGGGTTTTCCAGATAGCAAAGAACCTTACGATAAGCAATGGGGCTATAATTACTTTGTTAGGAGGGGCGCAAGCCAAAAATATTTTTTGGGTGGTTTCGGGCAAGGCAACGCTTGGCACAGCGGCAAACTTTAAAGGGATTATCCTTAGTAAAACGCTTATTTCGCTTAATACCGGCGCTAAGGTAACCGGTAAATTGTATGCACAAACAGCAGTTACGCTGATTGCAAGTACGGTACATCCTTAAAATGCGGAAGTCGGAATGCCGATTGCGGAATGAAAAGGAGCGTTTGAGAATATCAGATTTGTCAGCTTTTAAAAAAGTTGACAAATCTATTTCGTTATAAAAGCAAGCGACCAATCACTATCCCAACGCTGCTTCCAAATCGGCTATCAAATCATCAATATGTTCCAAACCTACCGATACTCTTAATAAATTAAACGGAGTTCTAGTATCCGGCCCTTCAACCGTAGCGCGGTGCTCAATCAAACTTTCCACACCACCAAGGCTGGTGGCGCGGGTAAACAGTTTAAGCCCGTTTATTACCCGGCGTGCTTCGGCTTCGCCGCCTTTCACGGTAAATGACAGCATACCGCCGAATGCAAGCATCTGTTCTTTGGCAATTTGGTGCTGCGGGTGAGTTGGCAATCCCGGATACATCACCTGTTCAATTTTCGGGTGTTTCTCTAAATATTCTGCCAGCAACTGTGCATTGTGTACATGACCGCGTATGCGGTAAGGCAACGTTTTAATACTGCGCGCCAGCATATAACAATCCATAGGAGAGGGGATGGCGCCTCCATAGCCCTGTACATCCCTTATTTTTTGCCACCAATCGTCTTTTTGCGCAGTTACCAGTGCGCCGCCCGTTAAATCACTGTGACCGCCGAAATATTTGGTAGAGGAATGCATAACCAAATCGGCCCCAAGTGAAAGGGGCAATTGGCAAATAGGTGTGGCAAAGGTATTATCAACTGCAACCTTTATGCTGTGCTTATGTGCCAGCGCAACAATCTTTTTTATATCGGTTACTTTAAGCAAAGGGTTTGAAGGCGTCTCCAGCCAAATTAAACCGGTTCCTGGCATAAGGTGACGATTTACCGTATCAATATCATTTACGTCGATAAAATCGAACTTTAAAATACCGGCAAACAGGATTTTAAGCTGGTTACGTAAACCATGGTACATGTCATCTGGCGCAATAATATGCGTTCCCGGTGCCAGCGATTGAAATACCGACATGCCTGCCGCATTGCCTGATGAAAATGCAGCAGCATCAGCGCCGCCTTCAAGTTTGGCTATCACATTTTCAAGCAGCGCCCGGTTTGGGTTGCTCGAGCGACTGTAGATATGCCCACCGGGAAATGTGCCATCTTCGGCGCGTTCAAACGTGGTTGATAAAACGATGGGCTGTATTACCGCTTTTGATGATGCATCAACATGGTTGCCGGCGTGTATGGCAATGGTTTCGGGTTTCATGAAGGCAAATGTAAACCCTCAAAATTTATTTTAGCAATTTTTTTCGCAGAGACGCAATATTTTGCGTCTCGCGCTGGCAGGTAGCGGACATTACCCTACAAGGTTGACGACAAATTTCACAAATGCTTCACCACATTATATTTTGCAGGCACCGTCATTATATACGCATAAATGGCATCCACCTCTTTGTTGGTTAAATACTTAAACTCTTCCATTGGCGGCTTTAACTTCCGCGTTGGCGATTCGCCTTCTTTTACCGCTTTCCTGAAATCCTCTTTAGTATAATTGCCGATGCCGGTATTTTTATCAGGGGTGATATTTGATGCCTGTATATACATGTCATTTGCACCTTTTAATGCTGCACCGCCGGCCAGGTAGCCTTTAGTTTGTTCCGGGCTAACAGAATTTAATGATTTTAAGCTTTTTGAATGACAGTGGTAACAGCCAACGTTATCAACCAGGTAGCGGCCCAGGGCAACCTCGTCATTGGCGGATGGCCGCTGAACCCCGGTACGATAGGGGGCGGGATCAGCCTTTAAACCAAGGTAGGTTTTGCCAATTATGTTGTAGTGGGTAAGGCCAACTGTCGTGTCGGCGGGGGCGACGGCCGGGTCGTTTGAACGGAGGAACACAATAATATCGTTGATATCGTCATCAGCCATATTCGGGCGCAACATGTACGACATAAAGCGCCCGTCCTTGGATATGCCTGTTTTAAGCAGGTGTTTTATTTCTGCATCGGTATATTTCGGCGCAACACCATTGGTCTTTGATTGCGTAAGATTAGCGGAAAATACCTTGCCTGCTATGCCGGGCACATCGTGCATGGGGTTGCCGGCTAGCTTATTTAGTCCCCGGTTGTAATGACAGCCGGCACAAATGCTGAACACCAGCGCTTTGCCATGCGCTAAATGTTCGCTGCCGGCAACGGTCTTGTA
>JBDUDE010000078.1:0-6918 GCA_040003105.1 Mucilaginibacter sp.
AGTTTATCACATGAACGAAGGGCACTCCATACCGCTTGCATTTTACCTGTATGCCAAATTCAATAACGTGGATGAGGTTAAAAAAAGAGTGGTGTTTACAACACATACACCCGAGATGGCCGGTAATGAAGAGCATGACTTCGGCTTGCTAAAAGACATGTCGCTGTTTTACCATATGCAGGAACACGAGGTGAAATTTATTTTAGGATTAGAGGGCGACAGGTTTAATTATACCCTTGCCGCGTTAAAATTTGCCCGTAAGGCCAATGGCGTATCAAAAATTCATGGCGAAGTAGCGCGGCAAATGTGGGGCCATAACGCCGGTATCTGCGAAATTATATCCATCACCAACGCTCAAAATAAAACCTACTGGAAGGATTCGATATTGGATGAAGCAATAGCTGAAAACAACGATAAGGCCATTATCAGCAGGAAAAAAGAATTGAAGCAGTTGTTATTTAAAACTGTTGCCAACCAATGCGGTAAGTTATTTAGAGAGGATGTATTAACAATTGTTTGGGCAAGGCGCTTTGCGGGATACAAACGTGCCGATATGCTGATGTATGATTGGGACAGGTTTTTAAAACTGCTGCAAAATACGGACTACCCGGTGCAAATTATTTGGGCAGGCAAACCCTACCCCGGCGACCAGTCTTCGATAGATTTGTTCAATTCCATTATTTCGCGGGCAAAGCCTTTTGCCAATTGTGCGGTACTTACGGGGTACGAACTGGAATTATCGGCCCAGCTGAAAAAAGGGTCGGACGTTTGGCTAAATAACCCACGGATGTACCGCGAAGCCTCGGGGACCAGCGGTATGGCAGCGGCAATGAACGGCTCAGTTAACCTTTCGTTACCCGATGGCTGGGTACCTGAATTTGCTGCCGACCAAAAAAATAGTTTTATAATAAAACCTGCCGCGGATGAATTATCGCAGGAAGAAAGGGACCGGCAGGAAGCAGCCAACCTGTTAGACACCCTTGAAAATATTGTGTTGCCAATGTACTATAAAGCGCCAAAACAATGGCTGAAAATTTTAAAAAAGGCCGCTGCCGATGTCGTTCCGCAATTTGAAGCAGGGCGCCTTGCTGATGAATATTATGAAAAAATGTACAACGCTTAGGGACTTGCAATTTAAGGCTGCGAGCTGAATTTTTAAATTAAGCCAAAGACATGGAATACCCTTAGCTTAATAATATGGGGCTATCACGCTGATTTATAGTCTTTTTGTTGGCGGGTATTTGGTAGATTTGATTAGCCGCGCTTAAGCCTGCTTAAAATACCCCTAAATTTATACAACTTGAAAAATCAACCTGGTACCTTACAATCCTTTTGGCAATTGACCGCCACCAATGCCTTGCAACAGTTATCGGCAACCGAAGGCGGACTCGCAACAAATGAAGCAGCTGCCAGGTTAAAGCAGTACGGCCCAAACTCAATAAAAGCTAAAACCAATACCTCTGGTTTAATGCTGCTTTTAGCCCAGTTTAAAAGCCCGGTTACGCTGTTGCTTATAATCGCGGCGTTATTATCAGCAGGCCTGGGCGATGTTGCCGATACCGTAATTATCCTTGCAATAGTTTTAATTAGCAGCGTACTGGGCTTTTGGCAGGAAAAAGGCGCCGCCCGCGCTGTTAGCGAACTTTTGAAAATGGTGCAGCTGCATTGCTCCGTTTTACGGGCCGGCAAAAAAATGGACGTGCCGCTGGAGGTTGTTGTGCCGGGCGATATCATCAATTTAACCGCCGGCGATATTATCCCGGCAGACGGACTTATATTGGAGGCGCAGGCTCTATTTATTGACGAAGCTGCCTTTACCGGCGAAACCTACCCGGTTGAAAAAAGCGTTTGTGTTTTGCCCGAAAACACGCCGCTGGCAAAACGTAAAAACACGTTGTTCATGGGGTCGCATGTTATCAGCGGTAAAGCAACAGCACTTGTTATTAAAACAGGAATAGATACCGAGTTCGGCAAGATATCCGCCCAGTTGCAGCAAAAAACACCCGAAACAGATTTCGAAAAGGGCATACGCAAGTTCGGCTACCTGTTGATGGAAATAACGCTTTTGCTGGTGATAATAATTTTTGCTGCAAACGTGTACCTGCATAAACCGGTGCTGGATTCGTTTTTGTTTTCGCTGGCGCTTGCGGTTGGTTTAACGCCCCAACTGCTGCCTGCTATCATCAGCGTTAACCTTTCAACCGGGGCAAGGCGCATGGCTAAGCAGCAGGTGATAGTTAAAAAGCTGTCGTCTATCGAGAATTTTGGCAGCATGAACATTCTTTGTTCCGACAAAACCGGCACCATTACCGATGGTAAAGTTAATTTAAAAGATACGCTGGATATTGACGGCGGGCACAGCGAAAAAGTATTGCAATATGCCTGGCTGAACGCCTCCATACAGCAGGGCTTCCACAACCCAATTGACGACGCGATTTGCCTGGGGTATAAAGGTGCCACAGGCGATTTTAAAGTGCAGGCCGAAGTGCCTTATGATTTTATAAGGAAAAGATTAACCATACAGGTAAAAAATAAATCACAAAACATAGCCATTACCAAAGGTGCGCTAAACGTTATTTTGTCGATATGCACCCATGCCGAAGATGCCCATGGGAATTTGATAGATATTGCCGCGTGCCATAAAAAGATTGATGAGCAGTATATACAATTCAGCAACGCAGGTTACCGTACGCTTGGGATAGCTTACAAAGCTGCTGATACGGCACATGATTTTACAAAAGATGATGAAAAGGAAATGATATTTTTAGGGTTCATCACCTTGTTCGACCCGCCGAAAGCCGATGTAATTGTCACTATAAAGAAACTTAACCAACTGGGTGTTCAGCTAAAAATAATTACCGGCGATAACGCCCTTGTTGCCCGCAGCCTTGCCCTGCAAATTGGCTTTAGCAACCCTAAAATACTTACCGGCGCCGAATTGACGAAGATGAGCAACGCTGCGTTAATGCACCACGCGCCCCTTACCAATATTTTTGCAGAAGTTGAACCAAATCAAAAAGAACGGATTATAACTATACTTAAAAAGGCAGGCAATGTAGTTGGCTTTATGGGCGATGGCATTAATGATGCGCCCGCCCTGCACACCGCCGATGTGGGCATATCGGTTAATACTGCCGTTGATGTGGCCCGCGAAGCAGCCGATATTGTGCTGTTGAGCCAAAATCTTGAAGTACTGGTAAATGGCATTATTGAGGGCCGCAAAACCTTCACCAATACCATGAAATATGTTTTTATGGCAACTAGCGCCAATTTCGGTAATATGTTCAGCATGGCGGGCGCCTCGCTTTTCCTCCCGTTTTTGCCTTTGCTGCCAAAACAAATTCTGTTAACCAATTTACTTACCGATTTTCCGGAAATGACCATTGCTGCCGACCGGGTTGATGATATCAACATCCAATCGCCGCAGCGGTGGGACCTTGGTTTTATAAAACGGTTTATGATAACTTTTGGCCTGCTGAGCTCGGTATTTGATTACCTCACTTTTGGCGTTTTAATCCTGGTGTTTCATGTTAACGAAAAAACCTTTCAAACCGGGTGGTTCACCGAATCCGTTATTTCGGCTACGCTTATTGTGCTTATTGTGCGCACCCGGCTGCCATTTTTTAAAAGCCTGCCCGGAAAGCTGCTCTCAATAGCAACAGTCGCCATTTTAGTATTTACCCTGGCCCTGCCATTTACCCCGCTTGCAACCTGGTTTGGGTTTACGAAGTTGCCCGCCGTGTTGTATGTGTGGATGCTGGTAATAGTATCGTTTTATATAGCCGCCGCCGAATTATTAAAGCGGATTTTCTACAAAAAGATGAACGCAAAATTGTCAAAACCAGTTAATTGAACTACCGCAATAGTGCGTCAAGTCAATGCTAAATATGACGGTCGTCATTATTTAGCGGGATGTTTATAGCCAACTTTAAATTATTAATTAAAGTGGTTATGAAAGCATTATCTGTCTCATTTTTCAAGATAAAAAAGCGCCTGGCCGGCGCATCAACGGCGCTGCTGTTTGTCCTGTTTTTTACCGGAGTAAACACGGCGGACTGTAAAGCACAGGTGGTGGTACCGTCCGCCCGGGATACTTCTGTTTCATCGTCAATAAAAGCTTTATTGGCAAATGGAGCAGGGTATTATTACCCGGCTTCGCTCAATCGTTTTTATCTGCAAAATGGCTACAACCTGGCCTGGATTAAACCCGAAACAGCAAAGGCGCACTCGTGGGAAGCTATGCTGCTGCTTGATTGTGTAATTCAGTTTGGATTGAACCATGCCGATTATCATCCGCAGGAATTAGTGTACGACAAACTGCATTTTTTAACCGAACATTTTGATAAAGCCAGCGCCACAGAAAAGGCAGTGTATGATATCATGTTAACCGATGCCATGCTGGCATTTATGAATAACCTGCATTATGGAAAACTAAATCCAAATTTTGCTGCCGGTAAAGTTGATGAGGGTGTTAACGGTAATATGGTTGCCGATAGTGGATTGACTGCAGCGCTTATTGATAAGGATTTTATGAGCGCCGTTATCAATGTGCAACCCAAATCGGCCGCTTATGTAAGCCTGCAATACCACATGCACCTGCTGGCAGGCCTGTACACCGGCGACTGTTATGACACGCCTGAAGGTGACCTCAGAAAAATGGCCGTTAATATGGAACGTCTGCGCTGGATAAGCAACGATGACCTATATTACATCGGCATTAATATACCATCATACACATTAACTGTGCATAAGCCTGATACGGCATACCTGTTTAAGGTGATAGTAGGTAAGCCGGCAACCGCAACGCCGACATTGGAAAGCGCAATCAATTATTTTACTACTGCCCCTGAATGGAAGGTGCCGCAAAAAATATTTGCTAAAGAAACATTGCCAAAGGCGCTTAAGAATATCGATTACCTCGAAAACAATCACTTTGCTATTTATAGCAATAGCGGGAAATATCTTGAACCAACACATGGCAATATTTTAGCGGCTTTGCGTAACCCAACGGGCTATTACGCCAGGCAATCATCGGGCTGCGATAACAGCCTGGGTGCCATAGTTTTCAGGTTCCCGAATGTTTACGATGTTTACCTGCATGATACACCCGAGCAAAAACTGTTTGCCCAAACCGACCGTGCATTTAGCCACGGTTGCATAAGGGTTGAAAATGCCGGAAAGCTGGCCGGCCTGCTTTTACAGGAAGATGGCATCGCCAATAAAGCGCCGGAGGTGTATCGCGCTATGAAGAATTATCAAACCAAAACATTTACCCTTAAAAAGGCCGTACCAATAAAAGTAACCTATTTAACCAGCGAAGTTGTGGATGGCTATGTGGTGATGTATAACGACATCTATAATCTCGACAAACGTTTGGAAATGGCACTATATGGTGTTGAGCAGCCGCTTACAATGCAATAAAATTTAAAAAAATCAGTATTATGAAAACGATAATAGTAGCAACAGATTTCTCGCCGGCAGCTGAAAATGCCGCCCGGTATGCTTTGCACTTTGCAAAAAATATAAAAGCAGGTATAAAGTTATGCCATGCTTTTAAAGTGCCCGCCGAAGCGCCAATGGCAGCCCAGGTGGCCTGGCCCCTGGAAGATTATGAAACGGTAAAAGAAGACGTAGCTACAGATTTGAGCTCCCTGGCCGAAAAGCTATCGAACGAGGAAAGAGCAGTATCCGCGCCATCCTCGTTTCACCCCGAAATTACGTATGGCAGCGAAATTGGCGCAGTTACAGATGTTGCGCGCAATTTTATTGACGAAGAAAAATCGGGGTTGCTGGTGATGGGAACCTGGGGCAACGGCGAACTAAGCCGGGTGTTTTTGGGCAGCAACAGCAAAGAAATGGTTGAAAAGGCCACATTTCCCGTTTTACTGGTGCCGACCGATGCCGCGTACAACGGGGTTAAGAAAATTGCGTTTGCTACCGACCTTTCAAAATCTGATGTGGAGATAATCCATTCGCTGGGTATTCTTGCCCGCCCGTTTAACGCCGAGATTTTGATAGCACACGTAACCGATGAGAAGTACGACGACCCGGAGCATCAGCAAAAAGTTGATTCGTTTTTAAACGATATTACCTGCAAGGCCGATTATCCCAAGGTTTATTACCGCCATATAAAAAGCCGCAACGTAAACAACGGTTTGGAATGGCTTGCCGAACACGGGCAGATTGACATACTGGCCATGGTGCACCGGCCCCACAGCTTTTTGCAAAAGATCTTTATTGGCAGCCATACGCAACAAATAGCCAGGCAGGTTGAGGTGCCGCTGTTGGTATTTCCTGAAGGCTATCACGCGGTTATTTAAGGTGCTTAGCTTATTTATCTTATAGATGAATTCCCTAAAATCCTGGCGTCGCCAAAATGACGGTAGTCACGCCGGCAGATGAGGGGTGTCATTTTAGGCGGGCGCTGCCGGGCTTAAATTTGTACTGTTTAGCGATTAAAGAAAAAAATCAATTCAAATTACCATGTTAGGAGAATTAAGTGAATACCAGGTTGAAGAACTGTTAAAATCTGCAGCGATAGGACGAATCGGTTGCCATTCGGAAGATGTAACTTACATAGTCCCTGTAAACTATGTGTACGAAAATTCGGTTATTTACGCCCATTCTGCCGGGGGGATGAAAATAAATATGATGCGCCAAAACCCCAACGTGTGTTTCCAGGCAGATAGTATTAAAAATATGGGGAGCTGGCAAAGCGTAATAGGATGGGGAAAGTTTGAAGAAATAACAGACCCAAAAGAAAAAGAGCAGGCTATGCAGAAGCTGGTTGACAAAATCAGCCGCCTGATTAACAAGGAAACTAATCATCCTTCGCATGCCATTGCCGAACTTGAAAGCGACATCGGCACCCTGGTTGAACTTATTATTTATAAGATTGTGCTAACTAAAATAACCGGC
>JBDUDE010000654.1:0-2078 GCA_040003105.1 Mucilaginibacter sp.
ATCAACTATATCGAAACAAAAAAACCGCCTCTTAATTGACTTATGAGACGGCCTCCGGCTGATAGGTCGTCGAAAAAACGCTTCCAAACGATTCACCGGAGCCGCAAAATATTGCGTCTCCACGCCATAAGGTTTTTAATTTTTCTCGCTATGTTTACCCCATATTACCATTTCCGCAAAATATGGCCAAAAATTCGCTCAAATATGTACTGTTTATACTAATGGGCTTTTCCAATATGTTATCAGCCCAGGATAAACCCGCTTACAAAGACGTCTCAAAATCAATAGACATCCGCGTAAATGACTTACTATCCCGCTTAACCCTTGAAGAAAAGGTTTCGCTGCTTGGTTATAACAGCAAAGCAGTGCCACGCCTGGGCATCCCTGCTTATAACTGGTGGAACGAAGCTTTGCATGGCGTTGCACGGGCAGGAGATGCCACCATTTTTCCGCAGGCTATCGGAATGGCGGCCACCTTTAACAATGATTTGCTGCACCAGGTATCAACGGTAATATCAACCGAGGCCCGCGCCAAATACAACCTCGCAATAGTGAAAGACCGCCACCTGCAATATATGGGACTCACGTTCTGGACGCCCAACATCAACATCTTCCGCGACCCGCGCTGGGGACGGGGACAGGAAACTTACGGCGAGGATCCTTATCTAACAGCAACCATGGGCACTGCTTTTGTTCAGGGCTTACAAGGCAACGACCCGCTGCATTTAAAAACCTCAGCCACCGCCAAACATTTTGTGGTACACAGCGGTCCGGAAGCTACCCGCGATTATTTTGATGCCATTGTTGATGAAAAAGACCTGCGTGAAACATACCTGTATGCCTTCCATGCATTGGTTAACGGCGGGGTTGAGTCGGTAATGAGCGCCTACAATAAGGTAAACGGCACGCCAAACTCCATCAATAAAGCTTTGCTGACAGACGTTTTACGAAAGGAGTGGGGCTTTAAAGGCCATATAGTTACCGATTGTGGTGCATTGGATGATGTTTACTCTACCCATAAATCGCTGCCCGGCCCTGTGGAGACTGCGGCCGCTGCCATAAAAGCGGGGATTGATTTAGATTGTTCAACGGTCTTGCAAAACGATGGTGTAAAAGCCGTACAAAAGGGATTGCTTACCGAAAAGGAAATCGATGGAGCCTTGGCAAGATTGCTGCGCACGGAAATTAAGCTTGGTTTTTATGATGATGCCAGCGCTTCGCCGTATCAGGGTTACGGTGCAGATAGCGTCCACAATGCAGCCCACGTTGCGCTGGCCCGTAAAGCGGCACAGCAAAGCATGGTACTGCTAAAAAATGACAACAATGTTTTGCCGCTCAAAAAATCAAACTACAGTAGCATTATGGTATTAGGTGCAAACGCCGCCTCGCTGGATGCCATGATAGCCAACTACCACGGCACCAGCAGCAAGGTGGTGAACTTTGTGGAAGGTATTACCGCGGCTGTTGGTCCCGGCACCCGCGTCGAGTACGACCAGGGTTCAGACTATAAAGATACTACCCACTTTGGCGGCACCTGGGCAGCCGGCAATGCCGATGCCACTATTGCCGTTATCGGTCTTTCGCCCGTATTGGAAGGCGAAGCCGGGGATGCATTTTTATCCGAAACAGGCGGCGACCGTAAAAATTTAAGCCTGCCCGCCAGCGAAATAGCTTTTATGAAAGAGCTGCGAAAATCGGTAAAAAATAAGCCAATTATTGCTGTTATAACCGCAGGTAGCGATGTGGACATAGATGCTATCGCTCCTTATGCGGATGCCATCATCCTTGCCTGGTATCCCGGCGAGCAAGGCGGCAATGCACTGGCCGATATTGTTTTTGGCGATGTATCGCCATCGGGCCACCTGCCATTAACGTTTTACAAAGCCCTAAGCAATGTGCCCGATTATAAAGATTACAGCATGAAAGGTCGCACGTATCGGTATTATAACGGACCGGTGCAGTTTCCGTTTGGCTTTGGTTTGAGTTACACCTCATTCACATATTCATCCAAAAATGAGCTCAAGTCAAACTATAAAATCAAAGACACCATTAGTGTAAGCGTTCAGGTAAAAAACACC
>JBDUDE010000546.1:0-2075 GCA_040003105.1 Mucilaginibacter sp.
TTAAAATAATTGCTATAATGACGGCGCATTTCAAATATCCCGGTTTTTGGACCTTTCCACTCGATAGATTTTTGCAGGTGGGTGTTGCAGGCGTCAATACGTTCAGCAATGGTGGGTTTATCCAGGTATTCGCCGGTTTTAAAGTAGTGCTTTATCTCGCGGAAAATCCATGGGTAACCTATTGCCGCACGGCCTATCATCATGCCATCAACACCAAATTCCATACGCCATTCTGCGGCCTTTTGGGGAGAATCGATATCGCCGTTCCCAAAAATGGGGATTTGTATCCTCGGGTTCTTTTTTATCTGGCGGATGAGGTCCCAATCGGCAACGCCTTTGTACATTTGAGCGCGGGTGCGGCCGTGTATGGTGAGGGCTTTTATACCCACATCCTGCAGGCGCTCGGCCACTTCGTAAACGTTTTTGGTATTATCGTCCCAGCCCAGGCGGGTTTTCACCGTTACGGGCAGATGGGTGGCATTAACCACAGCCTTGGTCATGGCTACCATTTTGTCGATATCCTGCAGCAGGCTTGCGCCGGCGCCGCGACAGGCCACCTGTTTTACCGGGCAGCCATAGTTAATATCCATCAAATCGGGATTGGCCAAAGTGGCAATTTCGGTAGCCTCGCGCATATGATCGATATCGCTGCCGAAAATCTGGATGCCGATAGGGCGCTCGTATTCAAAAATATCAAGTTTCTGGCGGCTTTTGGCGGCATCACGGATCAGGCCCTCGCTCGAGATAAATTCTGTATACATCATATCGGCCCCGTTTTGTTTGCACACGTAACGGAAGGGCGGATCGCTCACATCCTCCATCGGCGCCAGCAAAAGCGGGAACTCCCCTAAATCAATATTTCCTATTTGTACCGACATCAGCTATCTTCGTGCAAAAATACGTATTTTAACCCGGATGATAAATACACCATACAAACAGTTAGAAAGGAGTGACAAACAAATGCACCCCGGGCTGCAATTTTTGACGTTTATCGGCATTTTTATATTTGTTTTTTTTGCGGGAAACCTGATAGGCCTGGGCATAGTTCTGGCGTTGTATGGCGCGAACACCCTTACCGCGATAACTAGCCTGAACATGGCGGCGCCGCATTTTATGTCCGCCATATGGATAATACAAACCGCGGGAACCACGCTGCCAATTTTGCTGGCCCCTTTATTTTTTGCCTGGGTAATAGTTCGCGACGTTCCTGATTACATTAAACCAACCATACGCTTTCCGTGGACGCTGATACTTATAACGCTGGCCGTAATGTTCCTGTCGATGCCGCTAATAGAGTTTTTATCGAACCTGAACCAAAAAATGGTTTTGCCCGAATGGTTAAAGTGGATGAAAGAAAGCGAAGAGCAGACCCAAAAGCTAATGGAAGGCATGCTGAAGATGAACGGCCTTTGGGACATGCTATCGAACGTGCTGTTTATTGGCCTGTTTACCGCCATTGCCGAAGAGTTTATGTTTCGCGGGGTGCTGCAAACCATATTTTACCGGTGGACGAAGAACATACATGTAGCCATCTGGATAACTGCCATACTGTTCAGCGCTTTCCACATGGAGTTTTTTGGCTTTTTGCCAAGGCTGCTGCTGGGGTTGTTCTTCGGTTATTTTGTGGCCTGGAGCGGCAGTATCTGGACGGGCGTGTGGGCACACTTTATTAATAACAGCACAATTGTAATCGTTACGTACCTTTTTCAGCAAAAGGTATTTACCGGCGATGTAAACAACCAGCATGTGTTTAATACCATCGCTTATGTACTAAGCCTGGTAATTACATTTGCACTGCTTATCCTCTACAAAAAAATAAGCGACTCACGAAAACAACAACCGCTTTTAAGTGATGGAGAAGAACTGGATTAAAATTTTTGCTTCTTCAAATTTTTACCAGTCGGAAATGGTAAAGCAGGCTCTTGCAGGGCAAAATATTGAAACCGTATTATTAAACAAACAGGATTCGAGCCACCGCTCGTTTGGCGATATTGAAGTTTATGTTCACCAGGACGATTTTAGCAACGCCATTGAAGTGATAATCCTGAACCAAATTACCCAATGAGAACACGCGC
>JBDUDE010000827.1:0-6887 GCA_040003105.1 Mucilaginibacter sp.
TTTTATAATGCCGGGTTTAATGGCAAATGGCGCTATGGAGTTGATGTTATTAAGCGTTTTTGCGTCTTTTACAAATTTATCATCGGCCGCAAAAGGCGAGTTTTCGTAGGAGTTATTTAAATCGAATTTCACCACCTGGATATCGCCGGCGAAGCCGCGGATCTTCTCCCTTATTTCCTGCTTAAAGCCGCGCAAAATGGCCAGTGTGAGTATCATCACCCCCAGCCCGAGCATAATGCCGATAATGGCAATGCGCACAATTAATTTTGAAAATGTGCGCTTTGATTTAAACGTTATACGGTTGGCTATAAAATAGGCGAAACTCAATGCAAATGGATTTTTTGTACCTTCGCAAATATGCGGTTTTGTGGTTAAAAAGCTGTAATTATATTTATTGAAACTACTGCGGCTTATTTAACCACAGAGGTCGCAAAAGAGGCGTGGAGTAACCGAGAAAAAAATTGAAGCGGACATATAACAAACTATAAAAGTCAATCTCTGTTCTCTGCGGATTCTCTGTGTCTCCGTGGTTAAAAAAAATCTATAATGAAAAAAATATCTTTTTTAATTCAAATCTCCATAATTGCCTGCTCGTTATCCTGCGCGGCAAAATCGCCCAAAAACATTAACAAATCCGGCATTATAACCGGGGCCGACCAAACAGCCTTGTATATCAATTACCTGCGTGGTAAAAACATCGGCATGGTTATTAACCAAACATCGGTTATCGGCAAAAACAAAACACTGAGCCTGGATACACTGCTAAAGCTTGGCATCAATGTAAAAAAAATATACGGGCCCGAGCACGGCTTCAGGGGCAATGCCAGCAACGGTGCCGATATAAATAACAGTATTGATTCCAAAAGCGGGCTGCCCGTGATATCTATTTACGGCAACAAACATTTCAAGCCCACCGCAGAAGATTTAGCGGGTATTGATTTGATGATTTACGATATACAGGATGTTGGCGTGCGGTTTTACACGTACTTAAGCACCCTGCAATATGTAATGGAAGCCTGCGCCGAAAACAACATCGAGCTGATGATTTTGGACAGGCCTAACCCCAACGGCTTTTATATTGACGGACCGATACTGGATACCGCCTACCATTCATTTGTAGGGATGAACACCATCCCAATTGTGCACGGCCTCACCACTGCCGAGTACGCCCAAATGTTGAACGGAGAAGGCTGGCTTAAAAACCACGAACAATGCAAGCTCAAAATTATTAGGGTGGCCAACTATACTCATAAAACGCCCTACAAGCTACCGGTAAATCCTTCGCCAAATTTAAATACCGCGAAATCTATTTTATTGTATCCTTCAGTTTGTTTGTTTGAGGGGACGACCTTTAGTTTGGGACGTGGTACCATGTCGCCGTTTTTGCAGTTGGGACACCCGGCACTGGCAGGTAAATACAGCTATTCGTTTACGCCTATCGGCATCAAAGGCATGAGCGAAGACCCGCCCCAAAAAAATAAGACCTGCTACGGCATCGACCTAAAAAATTACGATACAAACAAAATTTACACTAGCAGCAAGCTCAACCTGGCCTGGCTGCTTGAACTGTACAAAGCTTTCCCGGATAAAGAACATTTTTTTAACGCCTACTTTACCAAACTCACAGGCACCACCGAATTGCGTAAACAAATAGAAGCGGGAAAAACCGAGGCAGAAATACGCGCCAGCTGGGAACCGGGGTTAGCTAAGTACAGGGCGATGAGGGCTAAGTATTTGATTTATGAATGATTTCGGATTGATTTGAATGCGGAAGTCGGAATGCCGATTGCGGAATGATTGAGGATTAATATTAACAGGCAAGGCGTTAGCCCCACCCTGAAATTCCAATAATATTATTTTACTGTAAAATTGCTAACAATTAGATTTAAACCTTGCGGGATTATTAGCAGGGATGCGATTTTATTGCTAACTTTAGAGGTCAGCGTTTTAATTGCTTATGAGAATAATTTTTATGGGTACGCCCGAGTTTGCGGTAGCCTCCTTAGATGCCCTGATAAAAGCCGGGTGTGATATTGTTGCAGTGGTTACCGCGCCGGATAAACCTGCCGGCAGGGGTAAAAAACTGAGTGAGTCGGCCGTGAAGCAGTATGCAGTTGAGAACGGCATAAAAGTATTGCAGCCCGAAAAATTAAAAGCCCCTGAGTTTTTAGACAAATTAAAGTCGCTGCAGGCTGAATTGCAGGTTGTGGTGGCATTCCGGATGCTGCCCGAAGTGGTTTGGAACATGCCATACCGCGGAACGATTAACCTGCATGCTTCGTTGTTGCCACAATACCGCGGTGCCGCGCCTATTAATTGGGTGCTGATAAATGGCGAAAAAGAAAGCGGTGTTACCACATTTTTTCTGTCGCACGAAATTGATACCGGGAATGTGCTGTTTACGGAAAAGGTAACACTTACCGGTCACGAAACAGCCGGTGAACTGCACGACCGCCTGATGAATAAAGGGGCAGGCTTACTGGTAAAAACCGTAAAAGGTATTGAAAGTGGCAGATATAATGTGCACCTGCAGTCGGCTTTGCTTGATGGTGACGGCGTTGAGTTAAAGCATGCGCCGAAAATATTTAAGGAAGATTGCCTCATAGACTGGCTGCAACCGGCAGAAAGTATTTACAACAAAATTCGCGGGTTAAGCCCCCACCCTGCTGCATATACCATGCTGAATGATAAGATATTGAAAGTATACAGGTCTGAATTTGAAATTGCCGAACCCGGCATACAGCCCGGCGGCTTTTTAACCGATAACAAAACCTATCTTAAATTTGCCGCGCAGGATGGATATGTGCACCTAACTGAAGTGCAGTTGGAAGGTAAGAAGCAAATGGATATCGGGGCATTTTTGAGGGGAGTGAAATTGTAGAACAATTTACGTTCCGGTAAAACTTCGTAAGTTTACGGAATGCCAAAATGCTTCCGTTATTTTTCTGTTCTGTTCATAACAATCGCGGCGTTGACTGCCCGCGCGCAGCACTCCAAAATCACCACCATTGGCAAAGGCTGGGCAAGTAACTCCGTAAACGCGGTAATCTTCCGCAAAAACTCGCTGGTAACTTTTGGGGGGATGCAATACGCAGCCTATTATGACAGCGCCCAATTTGTGGTACTGACTAAACGCCCCAGCGGCGCCAGCAAGTGGCAAACCACACGTACCCAATATAAAGGCGATGCGACCGATGCCCATAAAGATATTTGCATTATGGTTGATGATGCAGGCTATTTGCATGTGGTTTGGGGCCATCATAACCAGCCGTTAAATTATGCGATGGGTATTGCGCCGGGCAGCTTAACATTGTTGCCCAAAATGCAGATGACGGGAATGAACGAAAGCCACGTTACCTATCCTGAATTTTATAAATTATCAAAAGGTGGCTTGTTATTCCTTTACCGTGATGGTGCGTCGGGCAATGGCAACCTGGTAATTAACCGGTATAATTCAACCACAAAAAAATGGACGCAAATTCAAAGCAATCTTATTGACGGCGAGGGTAAACGCAACGCCTACTGGCAACTGGCTGTTGATAAACAGGGCACCATCCATCTTTCCTGGGTGTGGCGCGAAAGCCCTGACGTGGCGAGCAATCACGATATGTGTTATGCCCGCTCAAAAGATGGCGGCCTTACCTGGGAGAAATCGACTGGTGAAAAATATATTTTGCCCATTACCGCCGCTAATGCAGAGTATGCCGCCGTTATCCCGCAAAAAAGTGAGTTGATTAACCAAACATCCATGTGTACCGATGATGCGGGCCATCCCTTCATCGCTACTTACTGGCGCGATTCGGGCCAAACTGTGCCGCAATATCATATAGTTTATAATACCAATGGCAAGTGGCAAAGCAAAAGCCTGGGGTTCCGTAAAACGGCGTTTAGTTTGAGTGGCGGTGGCACTAAAAACATTCCTATATCGCGGCCGCAAATTGTTGCCTGGCGAAATGGTAAGGGTACTGCTGCTGCTATTATTTTCAGAGATGGGGAGCGGAGCAGTAAAGTTTCTATGGCTGTGAATTATAACCTGGGGGGAAACAACTGGCAGGTGCGGGATTTAAACCCGGCATCAGTTGGTGAATGGGAACCGACTTACGATACTGAACTCTGGAAGGATAAAAAGGTGCTGGATTTATTTGTGCAAAAGGTAACGCAGGTGGATGGTGAGGGAAAGGCAAATATGGCGCCGCAAGAGGTGCAGGTTTGGGAATGGAGGCCATAAAACATCATTCATAGCACAGGGCGTTGCCATGTGCTGGCATGTTTATCCCCTCCGGGGAATTTTATTGGAGGTTCAACCTAATATTATCGTCCATAAACAATAAATCAATAACAGTTAGTGCGCCGCGCCGTGCTGCTCCAAATATGCCGGCTTTTCCAGCACATCAAAATGAGTAACCAGGGGTTCAAACTCCAATAAATAATCTTTGTCTTCGGGGTAATACCGGGCCTTTTCATAATCGTCGCCTGCAAACAGCTTTATCGACTCATAGTCGTCCCAAAATGTTAGCGTATAAATATGGGTGACCTCGTTATCGTCACGTTTTAAAAGAAATACACCCCGGTTGCCTTTGGTTTCGCCATAATCGTGTAGGCCGGTTTGCAATAAAAATTGATGGTAACTTTCGGCTTTTATTCTCGGTACCATGCCATGCCACATTCTTGCTATCATAAAAATGGTTTTAACATAAATTAACGCCGGGTTGCCGGCAGGTATTACAATAATATCGTAATTTCATACCATTATGAAACAAGCGCTGCTGCTATTCTGTTTTTTACTTTTTGCTGGCAAAGCATTTTGCCAGCAACCGGAATACACCTTGCCACAGCCTGAAAAATGGGGCAAGGAAAAAATCGCGTTCCCAATTGAATTTGCACCATCGATTCCGTTTAAGGGCATGGAAGAAATCCGTTTTACACCAGGCTGGGGCGATAGTAAAAGCGCGGATTATTGGTCGTACACCTTTGTTTGGTTTATTGAAGGTGCGCCTGTTATTAATGCGGACTCTTTAAAACAATACTTTACCCAATATTATACCGGATTATATATTACCAATCAGAAGGAAAGCCCTACAGGCAAACGCGACTTTACGCAGGTGCAGATAGCAAAAATTGCTACAGTGAATATGGACGTGGATACCTACGAAGCTAAAATCAGCACTATCAACTTTTTGAATAAGCAGCCGTTAGTTTTAAACGGGCGGATACATGTGCGCAGGTATGCAGCAATTAATCATACAGTTTTATTGATAGAGATTTCGCCGCAAGATTATAAGCACCCGGTTTGGGCGGGGATGGATGGTATTGTGAATGGGTTTAAGGTTGGGGGATAACGTGTGTTTCTGAGGCTGTATCAGAAGTATGAAGACATTGTTCAAATAAAAATAATATTCGGTCTCAGCGTTCTCCGTGCGTTCTCCGTATCTGTGGTTATTTTTTTAACCACTGAGGGCACAAAGGAGGCACAGAGTAACAGAGTTTAAAGCCGGTTTGAAGATAATTTCGTTCAGTTCGTCGAATATTTTACTTTTCATGTAACATTAAACTGGCCACCTGTCTCCAAAGTATATAAAATTAAAAACCTCACTTTAAATTATAAATTAAGATGACAACAAAAGAAACATTCTCCATCAACAGCGAATCGCTGATGGCAAAAATAAAAGAGCTGATAAAAGAAGGCAATGTAACCCGCATTATCGTCAGCGATAAAATGGGGAAAGACCTGTTGAATTTCCCCCTGACGGTTGGCGTATTTGGCGTACTTATTGCGCCGATGTTTGCCGCTGTGGGCGCCCTTGCAGCCATTGTTACCGAATGCACTATTACCGTTGAGCGCGAAGTGGCCGATGAGGAAGAAGAAGTTAAAACCGAAGAGAAACCACTATAAATTTGGTAGCTTGCAGCCTGA
Source organism: Mucilaginibacter sp. (assembly GCA_040003105.1). GTDB lineage: Bacteria > Bacteroidota > Bacteroidia > Sphingobacteriales > Sphingobacteriaceae > Mucilaginibacter. Next base: position 5,915 of record JBDUDE010000827.1, read on the forward strand.
TTTACTGTAAATGAAAGAAGATAATATTTTAACGGTCGACGGCCTTTGCGTTAGCTATGGGAAATTTAATGCGGTTCAAGATGTGTCGTTCAGCGTGCGCAGGGGCGAAATTTTCGGCCTGCTTGGGCCAAACGGTGCCGGCAAAACCAGCACTTTAAGTGCGGTTGAAGGGCTGTTAAAGCCGCAGGGCGGCAGTATTATGGTTGATGGCAATGATGCCGTTGCCAAACCGCTACATGCGCGCGCTTCGTTAGGGGTACAACTGCAGTCTACCAGTTTCCAAACCGAGCTTTACGTAATAGAGGTATTGAAGCTTTACGCAGGCATTTACGGGGTGCCAATGAGCAAAAACGACCTGCTGGGCGTCCTGCGCGAAATTAACCTGGAAGACCAGGCCATGAAGAAGTTTGGCGAGCTTTCCGGCGGGCAGCAGCAGCGGGTGTCATTGGTAATTGCTACTATTCATAACCCCAAACTGGTTTTGCTTGACGAGCCTACTACGGGGCTGGACCCGCAATCGCGCCGGCAGTTGTGGGAGCGCATTGAGGCCATCCGCGAAAAAGGACATGCGGTTTTAATTACCACCCATTCCATGGAAGAAGCCGAATCGGTTTGTGACCGCATAGCCATTATCGACCATGGTAAGGTTATCGCAATTGATACCCCGCAAGCCATGATTGACAAGCACCGCAATGACCCGGAGGTTATTGCAGTATCGCGCCGGGGGAAAATAACCCTGGAAGATGTTTTTATTGCGCTAACAGGAAAAGCTGTACGCGCATAGTTCAAGCAATCACTAATTCGCTAATTCACCAACTCACTAATTCCTTATGGAAACTTCGATACCAAAAACATCAACCATATTAAAAACGCTGTTACGAGCCGATTTTACCACGCAGTGGCGTAACCGGCGGGCGGTGATATTAACGTTAATTGTGCCGGTGATTATCCTGATATCATGGAAAGTCTACAT
>JBDUDE010000156.1:0-2073 GCA_040003105.1 Mucilaginibacter sp.
CAAATTTAAGTAGTGACCTTGGTCTTAAGAGTATATATTTCAGTTTCCCGATAACAACCTGTATATCTCTCGCTGCGCTTGTACCTCCGGCTTACCTTTTGCTACCGGTACGTTTTGCAACTGCTTGTTTAACTCAACTGCCTGAACATTATCCGTCAGTTGCAACCTGATGATTTTTAAAATCTCCTGTTTTATTTCCTCGTCATTAACCGGGAAGCATACTTCAATGCGGTGGTATATATTCCTGTTCATCCAATCGGCGGAACCTAAAAAAACTTCAGGACTACCATCATTATTAAAGATAAAAACACGCCCGTGTTCCAGATAACGGTCGACGATGCGGCGTATGGAGATGTTTTCACTCATACCCTTAATACCAGGTATCAAGCAGCAAATGCTGCGCACTATCAACTGGATTTTTACCCCGACCTGCGATGCTTCGTAAAGCTTATCAATCAGCACCCGCTCTTCAAGGTTGTTCATTTTTAAAATGATGCTTGCCGGTTTGCCGGCTTTTGCAAGGGTAATTTCGCGATCAATCAATTCCATGAACCTGGCCTGCAGGTTAAATTGAGCAACAAGCAGGTATTTAAATTCAATTTGTTTTTCGTCGGCAGGCCTTTCACGTTTACTTAAAAACATAAATACCAGTTCCATCTCGCGCAGCAAATCGCGGTTACAGGTAAATAGTATATGGTCGGTATAAAATCTAGCTGTCGCTTCGTTAAAATTACCGGTAGCCAGTAAGCCCGAATAACCCATACGGCCGTTTTTCAAAGTCTTTACAACTGCTATTTTAGCATGCACTTTAAGCGCGTTTATGCTGTACACAATTTTAACACCGGCATCCTTCATTTTTTTGGCCCACTTCAGATTGTTGGCTTCATCAAACCGCGCCTTTAGCTCAACCATTACCTGCACGTGCTTGCCGTTCTTTGCAGCGCTGATGAGCGCATTTACAATACGCGAATTGCTGGCAACCCGGTAAAGCGTAATATAAATCTCCTTAACATCAGGATTAATCGCCGCTTCGTTAAAAAAGCGCAATACCGAATGATAACTTTGGTACGGTGTATGGATAATCATATCCCGGCCATCGCTTGCAAGTTTGCTCAAACCCTTGCGACTTATTGGCTTCCAATCATCAAAAGCAAGCGCCTGATTTCTAACGGGTAAGCCAAAAAAATCCTTCAGATTATGGTATATGCCGCCGGCGGTGGCGTTAGCACTTTGCAGGTCGAGCCAGCGGGTTATCAATTGCAGTGTGCGCAGCGGAATATCGGCCTGGTGCAAAAAGCGGGTAGCCAGGCCAAAGTCGCGCTTCTTAAGTTGCTTGTCAATTTGTTCCGAGAGGTCGCCGGGGTACTCATCCATTAAATCCAGCTCGGCATCCCGGGTTATCTTAATACTGTAACAGCCATTTATTTTTGCTCCGGGAAACACCTTATCGAGATTATATCTTATGATATCATCCAGGAATACAATAAATGTTGTTTCACCGTCTTTAACGGTAAAAAATCGCGGCAGTTCGTCCGACGGTATATTTAGAAGTATAATCTCTTCTTTTTTGGCTTCGCGGAATAAATTCACCACAAAATACAATTTGTTATTCTCCGGGAAAAAGAAATGGTCGTCGTCCAGTATTACCGGCTGCAAGAACGCCAGTACCTCCGATAAAAAATAATCTTTAACCGCATCCTTTACTACCTCCGGGAAAGGTTCGTTATAAAGCAGGTTTATATTTTCGTTCCTAAATGCCGGTATCAGCTGTTGCCTCAATATCTCACCGAAGCGCTCCTGCTGCACATTTATTATGCCCCTGGCCTGGTTTAAAATATCGCGCCGTTCATCCGCATCGATGGCACTGTCGTCTTTTTCGCCGATTTTTTGAAGCGCGCGTAATACAGGCATGCGCACGCGATAAAATTCATCGAGATTTGAGGAGAAGATGCTCAAAAACTTTATGCGCTCTAAGAGCGGAACGTTAGGATTGGCAGCTTCCTCCATCACCCGTTCATTAAAATACAACCAGCTTAAATCGCGGTTAAAATAACGCCGTTGTTCCATTTAGTT
>JBDUDE010000512.1:0-6874 GCA_040003105.1 Mucilaginibacter sp.
AAAGCCGCCTCATTTCAAAATAATATAATAAAAGGGTAAATTAGTACAATTTACCGAAAGCTTAAGTTAGTTAGATTTACCCCCGTAAATTTTACCGGCTTAAACACTTACCTGCCGCTGATTTGCCTTTTTTAACCTGTGGGGACAGACTTGCCCCGGCCTAAAATAATTATGATGAAAAAAATTGTTCGCCTGGCGGCGTTTGCCTTTATATCGGGTGTTATACCGTGCTCGTTGTTGGCACAAAATGTAAAACAGGTTAAACTTGTGAATTTCGATTTGCAGTCGTCATCGTTGGTAAAAGCCGATGGGCCTGAGCTGTCAACTACTCAATACCGGTCGCCGGTTTATTGGATGCCGGTAAAGGTACCGTCAACCGTGCTTACGGGCCTGGTTGCCAATCGTATTTACCCAAACCCGTACCAGGGATTAAATAATATGCTCATCCCCGATGCATCTGACCAGTTTAACAAGGAATATAACCTGGAGCAATACAGCCATTTACCGAACGACCCAAACCCATGGAAAAAACCTTATTGGTACCGCACTACTTTTAAAGTGCCTGCCGGCGATAAAGGCCGCCATTTCCAGTTGATATTTAAGGGGATAAATTACCGCGCTGCTGTATGGGTTAACGGTAAGCAAATTGCCGACAGCGCCCAAATGGCCGGTATGTTTGCCGATTACAACCTGGATGTGACCAGCGCTGTAAACGCTGGCGGCGATAATGCCCTGGCAGTTAAAATATACCCGCTTGACTACCCCGGCTATCCCGCAAAAGAGCAATTGAAGGCTTTGGGGCCTTTCTATGAAAACGGTGGCCCAACAGGCGACATCGGCAAAAACGTAACCATGCTTTGCTCTGTAGGCTGGGATTGGATGCCGCCCGTGCGTGACCGTAACATGGGTATATGGCAACCGGTTTACCTGCGCACAAACGGTGCAGTAACTATTGGCCGGCCTAAATTGGTAACCGGTTTGCCTAACCTGCCGGATACCAGCGTAGCCAAACTATCGCTGAACCTGACATTATCAAACCATAGTGATGCCGCACAGACCGGAAAGCTTACGGTAACCATAAAGCCCGAGAACTTTACGGGGCTGCCTGTGCAGTTTTCGCAAAATGTAAATGTTGCGGCAAGCGGGGCTGCTTATGTGAGCCTTGATGCTGCCAAAGTGAGCCAGTTAGCCATTCAAAAACCGCATTTATGGTGGCCAAATGGTTATGGCAGGGCAAACCTGTACCGTATACGCCTGCAATATACTACTGCCAACGGCATTGCCGATGATACTACATTTGTATTCGGCATACGCACCGTGAGTTCAAAAGGTACCATGGTTGGCAAGTTTTTGCGCCGCGAGTTTTTTGTAAATGGCAAAAGGGTACACCTTAATGGCGGTGCCTGGGTGCCGGATTTAATGGTAAACCGCGATTCGGCCCGGTATGATTACGAAATGCACCTTTGCCGCAATGCCAACGTGAACCTGGTGAGAATATGGGGCGGGGGCGTTACGCCGCCCGACGCATTTTGGAATGCTGCCGACAAGTACGGCCAAATGGTGTGGTCGGACTTTTGGGTTACCGGCGATACCCAGGGCGAATTTAAAGGCTCGCCCGACTGGCCGCTGGAAGGAAATATATTTATAAAAAACGTTACCAGTACTATTTACCGCGTCCGTAATCATCCAAGCCTTTTGGTGTGGACAGGCGGGAACGAAGGCCACGCCCGTAAAGAACTGTATGATGCCATGCGTGATGCTATTGTAAACCTTGACGGTACCCGTCCGTACATCCCGAGTTCATCAGGCTTTGCCAAGCTTCCAACCGGTTGGAAAGGCTCGTGGCCCGACGACCAGGCATCCGGCGTATATAGTGGCGGCCCGTATAACTGGCAGGACCCGAAAGTGTATTACAAAAAAGCAGATGTTGGCGGCGATTGGGTATTTAAAGACGAAACCGGACTGCCATCGCAGCCGCCATATACCACGCTGGTTAAAACTATCCCTAATTTGGTTTGGGATACAAAACTGCCTTTCCCGCTTAACGATAGCTGGGGTTATCATGACGCCGCGACAGGGGCGGCGCAGTATGATAATTACATCAGTGAGATGGTAAGCAGGTATGGTCAGCCGGCAACCATGGTAAACTTTTCGGACAAAATGCAGCTGATGAACGCCGTTGGTTACCAGGGGATTTTTGAAGCGGCCGGGCATAAGCTAACCGAAACGGGCGGCGTAATGCTTTGGAAGCTGAATGCTGCCCTGCCGAGCGTAGTATGGCAGATATACGATTGGTACCTGGAGCCAAATGCAGGCTACTACGCCATGCAAAATGCAGTAGAGCCTCTACATATTCAATTCAATCAAAACGACTCCACTGTGGCGGTAATCAACCGCATGCACCACGCAACCGGTGTATTGAGCGCCAAAGCCGAAATTTTTGATATCGACAGCAAAAGGTTAAACTCGTTCACTATAAGCCATATTGGTTTTGCCGATGAAGGGACACAGGAGGTTATCAAACTAAAAGAGGCGCTTATTGCTGCAAAAGGTGTAAGTTTTGTAGTGTTGAACCTGACCAACGCTGCGGGGAAAACGGTATCGCATAATGTATATTGGCTCGCTCCCGGCAATAATCTTACTGAATTGAACAACCTGCCGCCAACGAAAGTTGATGTAAAAGTGCTGGGCGCTGAAAAGGGTGCTGCCGAAAATAAATGGACACTACAGTTGAGCAATAACACCGACAAGCTGGCCTTTTTTGTACGCCCGCAGCTAATGGCTAATGGCGAAGAAGTAATGCCAAGCTACTGGTCGGCAAATTATTTTACGCTGGCCCCGCACGAAAGCAAGACGGTTTCGGTAAGTGCGCCTGTTGCTAAGTTAGGCGGCGTACAGCCAAAGATTTTGGTTGAAGGCTGGAATTTAGAGAAGCAGTGGGTTGACTTAGTGGTGAGAAGAAAATAAATATTTTTCGCGCCCGTCGGGGTATTATTTTCTCGTCGTATAAAAATTGAATGACCGTTTTGCTATATTTAGCAATAAATTCACACTAAGGAATGAGACGTTTTTTCCTGATAATTATTTGCCTGTTGCTGCTATCGGGGTTTGCCCATGCACAGGACACCCAAACTACAAAACAGGTTTTTAGCCCCGATTTTAACTGGAGATTAACTATTCCCGATGGTTTTGAATCGCTGACCGCCGAACAGTTTGCTAAACTACAGCAGCGGGGAACTGATGCCCTTGAGAAATCGTCCGGGTCGAAAATAGAAAACAACACCAAAAAGATTTGTTCATTTAAAAACGGCACGGCCAACTACTTCGAGGCCAACGGGCAGCCGTTTGACGCGGCAACCGATGGCGACTATTTAACAACCTGCCGGGGCGTTAACGATTTGTTGTACAGGACCTTTAAAGAGCAGGTGCCGAAAGGCACTCAAATAGATACAACTTTTGCTAAAGAGGTAGTTGCCGGTTTGCAATTTGAGCGCTTTGAGATGAAAATAAAATTGGGCCCCGCGGCAACATTAACCATGCTGATGTATAGCCGGTTGTTCGAAAAAAAGGAGTTTACAGCCACAATTGCCTACGTTGAAAAGGAAAAAGGCGACTTGATTTTAGCAGCATGGCGAAACTCGAAATTTGCAAACCAGTAGCGGAAGGCGCTTATACATTAACCGTGGTTCCGGGGGCCGGGCTTATTGCCTGGCCAACCAATTTTCCGCTGTCTCCAAAACATTATCCTTTTTGTCATCTTTCCCAACCTCAACCAAAACATCCGGCACAACCGGCCCGGTATAAATCTTTCCATTCCTGTCAACCATGTGCGTTGATGCGATAAACATTTGCGACCCATCCGGTAAATCAAATGAACCGTTTCCTGTTGTCAACCCCATGGTTGGCTGTCCAAATGATTTTGTGCGCGAATTTCCGACAAAAGAAATAGCGGCTATTTCTCCCGAACTGCCGGCCTGTCCATCGGTTAAAACTGCAATTGGCAATAGCGACGTCAATACTACCGGGTTTGATACACGCCAGCCATTGGTTTTATCGTCATCAAAAAAGTATAGCCCATGGTCATAATTCCATGAACTGTATTGGCGGTTTACATCAACCAGCGAACCCAGCTTAACGGCACTGAACAGCGGCCCCAGCCCGGCAATCATTGGTTCCTGGTTACCGCCGCTGTTGCCGCGCAGGTCAATAATCCAGCCCTTAATACCTGCTTGGGATAACTTCTTTATTTCCGCCTGCAAATTTCAGCAAAGGCACGGATAACTTCTTTATTTCCGCTGTGAAAACCCGGAACCAGTATGTAGCCGTAGCCATCCACAATTTTACAAGTCACGTTTTCAACCGGGTGTATGGACGAGCCATTTTGTTCCCAGTTTTTTCGCTCGGCGGCCTTCATAAAGAAGGAGTGATTATCACCGAAAGGGCGAAGGCAATCAACCAGGTAATTCACCGCCAAAAAACAGTCGCTGTAACTTTTTGCGGGGCCGGCAATCTTAAGCGCGGTTTGTTTCAATTTGTCAATGTTTACCGAATCTTTAAACAGTGAATGCTTTTGGATGATAGCACATGCGGCATTAATATACTTTACAGCTAATGTGCTTGCTTTACGATTAGCAACCGGGGTAACGCTAAACTTATAATCGCTGAACCAGGCTTTACCTTTACCATGTAAAATAGCGCCTATTTTAACTTTCGCCGTTTCCTTTGGGCAAAACACGGAAACGGAATACGTTTTCCATTCGGTGCTGCCGCGTACCCAATCGAGTGAATAAACGCCGCCCATATCTTTACTTATCAGCGAATTGCCGCTGGCATCTAACAGCCAGAGATTAAGCCCTGCACCCTTGCCAACAACGCTATCGGTGCGTATGGTGGCCGTAAGGGTTATAAATTCATCGCCTTTTGGAACAGGAAATGCAGATGCCTGCTCCGCGAAGCCTACCGAACCTTCGCGTTTCGACACTATCAGCATACAATTAATGCCACCGTTATTGGCCGGTACAACCGCGCCTTTGCCGCCCCACGATAAATCCCAGTAGCAAAGTCCCGTTTTAAAAGTGTCGCATTTATCAGCAAAATTTAAATTGCGAAACGTTTGACCGATGGATACCTTAGTTATTAATAATGTGGTTATCAATACAAAATAATATTTTCTCATAACGCGCAATTGATTTGCAGCCAAATTAAAGCGCAGGTGCCGCAAAAAGGTATACATTTGTAATCCCGTACTCTTTTTTTGCTATGTATTTTACCCTGTGGTCGATATTATTGATTGCCTTCCTGTCGCAGTGCGTATTTCTTTTGGTATCGTTGATGATAAAACCATCGGCAAATCAAAATGCAAGGCAATTGCTTATATTGCTGCTGGTAGTGATCTTTTGTGTACAGTTCAGCAATTTTAGCGAGGCAACTTACCTCTATCGCAAATGGCATGGTGTTACTAACCTGGGCAGGGGCATGGTGCTGTTGCTGGGCCCGGTGCTTTACTTGTATGCTTTATCGGTTGTATCGGCCGGCTTTAAGTTTAGGTATATCCATTTACTTCATTTTATACCATATTTTTTGGCGCTGGCCGTAATATGGCAACAGGAAAACCCGGTTGACGACCGCATTTTAGTATTAACCATCGATGCCGTAATGGAAGGTAGGATCCGTATGGACTGGAAAATTTCCATGTGGTTTGTTACTTACTTTGTGCACCTTTCAGTTTACTTTTTATTGATAAGGCGCTTTATGCTGAGATCTGTTAAAAACCCGGCCGAACAGTTCCAATTTCCAATTGAGCAGCGGTTGGGCTGGCTTAAAAAGCTGACCATTACCTATAGTTCAGTTGCGCTGGTTTTCCTTGGGATCATCGTTTACATCAGCATAACCGGTCTTTACACGGTTTACGGCAATTTTATTTATTCGATGGCGCTTGGGGTAATGATTTATACCATCGCTTTCCAGGCGCTATCAGATTCGCAGAGTTTGAAACCGGGTTTCGGCAAAAAATACCAGTCGTTAAATATCAAACAACAAACCGAGGAAGAACTGCTGAACAGGATAATACACCTTTTTGAGAAGGAAAAGATATTTATGAATCCCGATATCCGTATAGATATGCTGGCCCAAAAAGCCGAAGCCCGGCCAAATGTTGTTTCGAAGGTCATTAATAACCGACTGGGCAAAACTTTTAGCGAGGCAGTTAACTATTACCGTATTGAGGAAGTAAAGAAACGATTGCACGACTCCAAATTCGACCATTATTCTATTTTTGGTATTGCCATGGATGTTGGTTTTACCAGTAAATCGGCCTTTAATGAAACGTTTAAAAAATTGAACGGGATAACGCCATCGCAATATATTAAGCTAAGCCATTGGGTGAAGTAAAGGTGTTTTTTGCAGGGGTGCAATTTAACATTCCATAGGGGTGTTCACGTGTAACCCCCTATAAAAATGCAAATAGTTGATTATTAGTAATATATGGACGAAAACGCGAAAATTGTGTAACCCCCTGTAACCCCCCTGTTTCGGTGTTGTGGTTTAACTGAACTGGTTTAAGATGATTTACCGGTAATGGGCATGCTTTTACGCAGTAATGAAAGGCTCAACCCAATAAAACAAAACCCTTTTCACCTCATCTCGCCCGACCTGAAACTCGGCGCTTGTGTGGACAGTGAAAATGATGGGCAGCCGCAAGCGATGGCTGGCATGCTGACCGGCGGCGACGACAACACCGTCGGCCTCGCCGTTGCAGGCGACTGCGGCGCGGGCATCACTGATGATGAGAATGGCGTCACTTTTAGTAGCCCCCTCATCCCCGGCGCGTCGGCTTGCCTGCGCGTCACAGCCGTGAATGCCACTGGCATTTCGG
>JBDUDE010000123.1:0-6869 GCA_040003105.1 Mucilaginibacter sp.
TGGAAAAACGGATGGCCGGTTGCCGGAGATAATTTTAAAGACGGAACTTATGAAATTGAATCAGAGCGAAGAGGATTTGCATTAGAAATAGCTGTTGATTTTACACGAATGGCCGGTGGTATGCGCGGCTTTGGCCGTAATAGCAATGAACCAATAAAACCGGTTGCGCCCCAGGAATTAGCAGATGTAATAAAATCCTGGCCAGCAGGAGACATTAGTGTAAGAATTGGAGATTATATGTCCCGCCCTCATCAAATATGGACAATTACCGCTGCGCCCGATTCAAGCGGATATTTAGGTGGCCCTTATTATAAAATAGTAATAGCGGGAACAGACAGGGTATTAGCGGCAACAGCAAATGCCGAAGTGATAACGGTACCGGTATTTACCGGCTCACCCGAACAACTATGGCGCATCGATCAATTAACCGATGGAACATACCGCATAATGCCAAAGGTAGTTCCCAATTCAAAAGAGAAGTTAGCGTTGGTATCGTCTGGCGATAGCACACCGGCACTTGCCAAATTTGATGTGACCAGCGATAATTCTAAATGGAATTTTAAGGCCCACTAAATCTGGAATATATGAAGAAATATCTTTTAACTTTAATAACACCCAGCCTCACCGCTCTCATGGTCATGCTTTTCCTCCTTGTCTTTGGCAGTGGAGATATCAACCCGTGGTTGTTTTTTATCGGCCTTATGTTGGGTGTCCTTTTTCATGTGATGATTGATTATTCTTCTTCGGCACCACCGGCAGCTTTAGACTGTAAATAGAATGCCCCTTTGGTGGCGATCTGTACATTGGCCGGCAATGCGGTCAATGGTGTGATCTGGATATACCCCAGTTCTGACACACCGGTTGTTACTTCTGTCTTGGTAAAAATGGTTTTGCTGTCTTTATAATGTGTGGTTGTCACAAAAATGTACTGCTTACCCTCCGAACGAATTACCGCATCAACAGGTACGGCGGCAGTTAGTTTGCTGCCGGTGCTGATTAGTGCCGTTACATACATCCCGGGTATCAGGTTCTGGTGTTGCTTATTATTGATAACCGCGTGAACGATCACACCCTTGCTTTCATTTTCAAAGGACTTGTTGACCCCATTGATCACACCGGTGATGACCTGGTTATCCTGGTTGGTGAGTTGAAAGCTCACTTTTTGCCCGACTTTCACCGCCATCAGGTCTTTTTCAAAAACGGTTAGGTCGCAATGGATCTTCGAGTTATCTACGACTTCCATAATAGAGGTGCCCGGCTGAACGTACGCACCAATATTAGCAGTGATGGTGCCAACGGTGCCACTGATCGGTGAAGTGACCGGGAATTGGGAAACAATATGGCCGTTGCCGATCCTGCCCGGCGATACGCCTAATTGCTGTAATTGGCTTTCATAAGCGGTAAGCCGGGATCGTTCGGCATTATAGGTAGCTTCAGATGACTGAAATGATTTACCTGTACCGGCACCTGCTGCCTTTAGTTGGCTTTGGCGGTCGTATTCTGCCTGCACATAAGCGAAATTATTTTTAGCGGCTAAATAATCCTGTTGCAGCTTGATAAGGTCCTGGTTCTTGATGGTCACCAATACTTGTCCTTTATGTACCTGTTGCCCTTCGAGCACATCGATATTGCTGATGATCCCACCCGATAAAATACTGACATCGGCCTTATTTTGCGGGGGTACTGCTAACTGGCCGTTAGCCTTCACAACCGCATCCAAGTTCTTCTGCTCAATAGGGCCGGTCTCTATGCCTACCGACTTCATTTGTTCCGGGCTCAGTTCCAGCCCGCTTTCCTTTTTCTTGTTTTCGGTCTTACTGGTATCTTTTTCTTCATTACCTATTTTCTCTGAACCACCCGAACAGGATGCCAGCAGTGTCCCCGCGATCAGCAAGGTGGTCATGTATATTTTATATGCTTGATACTTCATGTTTATTCTCCTCTTAAAAATTGTAATTGAATGGCGGACTGGTTCAAACGGCTGACTGCTTCAATGTAGGCTAATTTGGTTTGCACAGCGGCGGATATGTTCTGGATATATTCGATATAACCGATCTCACCCAGGGTAAAGGAGACCTGCGCGATACGCAATTGCTCGTCTGCCTGTTTCAACCCGCCGGATGTATAATAGTCCACCGATTGCCGGAACTTCCGGTATTGCTGTATTTCCTGTTCATATTGCAGGCGCATCTGACTTTGGGTGTTTTGATAGTTGGTTTGCGCGATCTGGCTGGATAGCTTTTCCGCCTTAATCCTTGAACGATTGGCCCAATTGAAAACAGGCAGGGCCACACCAAATTGTAATCCTGCGATACGGGTACCGGAGGAATAACTGCGTTCAATATTTGCCGGGTTAAATCCTGAGATAACCAGTTGCTGGTTATAACCTACAGTGAACTCGGGCAACCCCTTTGATTTTTCAACCGCGATACGGGCATTGGCCACTTCAATATTTTGCAGATCTGCGTTAACCTGCGGATTGGTGCTTGTGTTTAGGGTATCAGCTGGCATCGTTAACAGCAAGGGTAGTTTACTCTCTGCTATCGATATCAGCTCAGTCGTATTCAGCAATTGCTTTAGAGCTAATTCATTGCTTTTCAAATCCGCTTGTACCCCGATCTTTAGCGCCTGCACTTCCTGGTATTTATTTTTCGCACTGAACAGTTCAAGATTAGAGGTTTCTCCAGTTTTTAACCTGATCTCCGCTCTTTTCACAAAACCGTTATAGATGCTGTCCTGATAATTCAGAATACGCAGTGTTTCCCGGTTAAGCAGGTATGCGTAGAAAGCGTTACGAACATTGCGGGTGATTTCAGCGCGGGTAATATTCCCGGTTCTTTCTGCTAATACAGTTTGCTGATTAAGCAGCTTGCGCTGGTTCTTGTATAATCCTGGCCAGGCGATATTTTGGGTGATGCCGATGGCATTATCCATATTGCCGCCGCTCGTCGGGTCCTGGGTTACCATTACTTCCGTTTTGGGAATATCGGCGCCTGACTTTTGCAGGGCGCGGGATTGTTCCACTGATAGCCCGGCTGAACGTATTTGCAGGTTATTTCGCAATGCTTTGGCGATGGCGCTGTCCAGCGTTAGCGGCACGTTTTGGGCCTGTGACATGTTGGGCGGCAACAGAAGGGCTCCGCCAACCAGTATAAAAACCAATGCAACTTTTGGCACTTTGATCTTTATGGTTTCCTTCCTGTTAAACAACAAGTACAGGCAAGGCAGTACGAAGAGGGTAAGGAATGTGGCAGTGATTAAACCACCGATCACTACCGTAGCCAATGGTTTTTGCACTTCTGCCCCCGCGCTTGCTGACAAGGCCATCGGCAGAAAACCAAGCGAAGCCACCGATGCGGTCATCAATACCGGCCGCAGCCTGGTCTTTGTTCCTTCCAGCACCCGTTCATATATATTATCCATGCCATCTTCCTTGAGCTGGTTGAAATAGCCTATCAGTACGATACCGTTTAGTACGGCAACACCAAACAAGGCAATGAAGCCAACACCCGCAGATATACTGAAAGGCATTCCCCGCAATAACAAGGCGGCAACACCACCCATAGAAGCCAGCGGAACCGCTGTAAAGATGAGCAGGCTTTCTTTTACTGACCGGAAAGTTACATAGAGCAGGATCAGGATAAACATTAAGGCCGCCGGAACCGCGATGGAAAGCCGCGCTTTGGCCGCCTGCAAATTCTGAAACTGTCCGCCATAGGTTAAGTAATAACCGGAAGGCAGTTTGAATTGCTGATTGAGTTTTGCCTGTATTTCCTTGACGGTGGTTTCCACATCCCGGTCTTTTACATTAAAGCCGACATAGATGCGCCGTTTGCCATCTTCGCGGGATACCTGGCTGGGTGCATCTATAAATGCAATATCCGCTACCTGGCTTAAAGGGACCTTGTTACCCGATGGCAGGGGTATGAGCAGGTTTTCTACGCCGGATATATTCTCACGAAGATCACGGTTCAGTCGAACCACCATATCAAATCGTTTTTCACCCTCGAATACCACACCAGCTACGCTTCCGGCAAAAGCCGTTTTCAGGATCATGTTGACATCGCTGATGTTTAATCCGTACTGCGCCATTTTATCCCGGTTATAAGCCACCTGTATCTGTGGCAACCCGCTTACTTTTTCGATATAAGGTTCGCTTACCCCTTTGATTGGAGCGATCAGCTTGGCTATTTTATTAGCTTGTGTGGCCAGTATATCCAGGTCATCGCCATATATTTTGATGGCCACATCCTGACGAATACCGGTCATCAATTCATTGAAACGCATCTGCATCGGTTGGGATATTTCGACATTGATCCCGGGGATGATGGAAAGTGCTTCTTCCATCTTCCCGGTCATTTCTTCTCTCGTTTTAGCGGTTTTCCATTCACCTTTTGGCTTCATAGCCAGCATCATATCGCCCTTTTCCATAGGCATGGGGTCGGTCGGGATTTCGGAGCTGCCGATACGGGTAACCGCTTGTTTGATCTCCGGAAATCGGTCTTTCAGTATTTTTTCCGCTTTCCCAAAAGTCTTCACTACTTCGGTTAAGGAAGTGCCCTGCATCATGGAGATTTCTACGGTCAGGTCGCCCTCCTCCAGCGTAGGGATAAACTCACCGCCCATGTTGCTGAATGCCCATATAGAAACACCGAATAAGATAAATACGATGGTTACGGTAATGATCTTGGCTTTCAATACCACAATTAACGCCCGCTGGTAGATCCTTTGCAGAAACTCGATAATACGGTCAGATATATTCGGCTTATGCGATGTCTTTTTACTTAAAAACAAGGCGCTGGCCATCGGCACATACGTAAGTGATAAAATAAACGCACCTAAAATGGCAAAGGCCACCGTTTGCGCCATCGGACGGAACATCTTACCCTCGATCCCAACCAATGATAACAAAGGCAGGTAAACGATCAGGATAATGATCTGCCCGAACGCCGCCGATTTCATCAGCTTGCTGGCGCTATCCCGCACCCCTACATCCATTTGTCCGGATGTGAGTTTAGTAATACCCTCTTTTTTATGTTTGCCTATGGTAATTTGATGCACTACACTTTCCACAATGATTACCGCGCCGTCCACGATCAAACCGAAGTCTATCGCGCCTAAGCTCATCAGGTTACCCGATACGCCAAACAGCTTCATCATCGAAAAAGCGAATAACATCGCTAAGGGGATAACTGAAGCTACCACCAAACCCGCGCGCAAGTTGCCTAAAAGTAGTACCAATATAAACACGACAATCAGCGCCCCTTCCAACAGGTTACGTTCTACCGTGCCGATGGCCCGGCCAACCAATTCCGTCCGGTCGATGAATGGCTCTATCACCACACCTTCGGGTAATGATTTTTGTATTTGTACCATACGGGTTTTGACATTTTCTATTACCTGGCTAAAGTTTTCTCCTTTTACCATCAGCGTCACACCAGCTACCACCTCACCATCACCGTTGCGGGTGACTGCGCCATAACGGGTCGCGCTGCCAAACTGCACGATGGCAATGTCACGGATTAGGATCGGTGAACCTTTTAGATTCTTTACGACGATCTTGCGGATATCCTCCAGGTTCTGTACTTGTCCCAATCCACGGATAAAATAGGCATTGCTTTGCTGCTCGATATAGGAGCCGCCCGTGTTTTCATTGTTCTTTTGCAGGGCCTCATAAATTTCGGGAATGGTCAGGCCCAATGAATTGAGTTTATCATTGTCCAAAGCGATCTCATACTGCTTCACATAGCCACCCCACCCGCTTACCTCGGCTACGCCAACCGTACCGGCTAATTGGGTGCGCACCAGCCAATCCTGGATGGTGCGCAGATCGGTAGCGGTATATTTATTTCCATAGCCTTTTTTAGTGTGCAGCACATATTGATAAATTTCACCCAAACCGGTGGTAATGGGCGCTAATACCGGTTCGCCCAAGCCAGTAGGGATACTGTTTTCAGCTTCCTTTAACTGGGCGTTTACCTGTTGCCTGGCCCAATAAATATCTACATCATCTTTAAAGACAATGGTAATTACTGATATACCCGAACGGGAGATGGAACGTTTTTCAATGATTCCGGCAATATTGGCCATGGATAATTCAATGGGAGCGGTAATGAACTGCTCCACCTCTTGTGCCCCAAGGCTCGGGGCTTGTGTAATGATCTGTACCTGGTTATTGGTAATATCGGGCTGAGCATCAACCGGCAGGTTGTAAGCTGAATAAATGCCCACCAGTATTAAAACCAGTGTCATGATCCCGATAGTTACCTTGTTCCTGATAGAGAACGCGATAATCTTGTCAAACATAAAATGTAAAAATTAATACGAATACGGAAAAGCCTTGCAAAGTTGATTGCAGGCGGAAATAGCTAAGAATTTCGTATTAACCTATTTGAGGGGGCTGCCAGATTTTAATGGACTGTTCCCGAACGGCAGGAATGCCATAATCAGCGTATTCATGTGTAATTGATTTGGTAAAAACGCTGGTGGTTACTGTCGCCGTCAAAGCTCTTGCAGTAGAGCAGCAGGAACAGGTGCAAAAAGGCGGACAGGTTTCCTGACCTCTTTCGTCATTCGGCGAATGACTTTTTTGAAGAGTAACGTGAGTGACACTCGCGATCATATCTTCCCTGTCCTGGCATGGCAATAGTGCCAGCAGGGTAAAATATAAACTAAATATGAAAGCTAAATACTTCACCGAAGCAAAGATACTTAATTAAAAACAAATCAGAATTGCCTTTTAAAAGTGTGGTCAGTCCCAAAGTGGTCGATTAATAGCAATCGATTTAAAGAAGTCTATCGAAAAATCAAAACCAAAACCAGATCTTCCGAGTGGCTTACGGTGTAAGCAACCGCTTTCAATAAAAATT
>JBDUDE010000792.1:0-6861 GCA_040003105.1 Mucilaginibacter sp.
GAACCGTATTTAGCCCACCTTTTACTTCGGCCACCAGGATGTTGCCTAAAACCATCTTGTGGATAGATGCCTGCCCGTCGGTTTTGATACTTTTGCTGATAGGTATGCCAACCATCACCTCGAATTCGTTTATGCCGGATTGATGCACATTTAACATCGGCGGACTCGTTTCAACTCCGTGTTGTTGTTCAACCTGTTGTTTAAGCGCGGCAATCAGTTTGTATACCTGCTGCACATCCGGCGTTTGTTTTAAAACGGTATTGGTGGTGAGTATAACAGAGTCCTTTACTTTCTGCACCTTTACCCCGATATGGTAAACGTTTTTATCATCATCTAAGAATTGCTTAAGTCGTTGCAAAAGCTCATCTAAATTTTTCGTTAATCCGGCTATTTCTTCATATTGTTTTATTCTTTTTAATGGGTTTGAACTGGTTATTAAGGTGCTCGTCCAGGTTACGCGAGTGCTTTCTTTGTCCACACCAATAAAGGTTATGTTAGCATTAACCGGTGTATTATTACTAACAGAAACCAGCGAGGCGCCGCTGTTGTTTAACCTGGTAAGTCTGTAAGTGTTGCCCCGGTACCGATAAGTTTTTTCGTCTTTTGATTTTTCGCCGGGCCACCATGCTTTCCACCCGGCATAGGTAGTTAAAAAGTCAGCGGTATGGCGCTCTGCAGTTATTACAACCATTGAGCCATTGGCCGAAATAGTTGACGGAATGTAGATGTAAATACCGGCGAATAAAGCTGCCAACAGGAGTATCAGCACCAAGAAAAAACGTTTAATCATTATAAAATAAAGGGATAATTAAAGGTAAAAATAGCCATATCTGAGCAGAAAAAGGAATCAAGACCGCATTTCAATTAAATAAAAATCGATTGTTTAAAGTAGAAAAAAACGAATTAACCCGCATTTTACAATTCGTCAACCGGAAACGTTTCCGGAAAGCTTTGCGAAGGGCAGTTTTATCGAAATTGTTTCGATAAATAGCGGCTTTTGCCTATCTTAGGGCTGCTAATTAAACCAATTTAACCTTGATGCGCGACAATAATTTGGCTGATTGAAATTGCTATTTTATCAATGTGCCCCGGGTTAATTTAAACCACGAATAAATGAGATATTGTGTGTTGAGCGCTGTAGTGTTTTTTGTATTTTTTGCATCTTGTAAAAAACCTGATTATGAAAACATCCTGCACAACCCTGTGCTGTTTAGCCAGGCAGTGCACGAATTAAACAGCGTGGTAATGGGTAACAACTTTTCGCCGGTTGTGGCTTCACGCAATTATGCATACGCAAACGTTGCTGCCTACGAAGTTATTGCTGCAGGTTACCCAAACCAATACCGTACGTTATGCGGTCAGCTAAACGGATTTAAAACTGTGGCGAAACCACAACCAAACGAAAAAATCGATTTTGAATACGCCGCGTTGCTGGCATTTTGCAGGGTGGGCGAGGCGGTAACTTTCCCGGAAGGCAGTATGAAATATTATATCGATAGCCTGCATAAACTGGCGGCCGACCATGGCATGCCCGGCGATATGATAACAGGTTCCGAAGAATACGCGAAAAGGGTAGGCCTGTCGGTAATGAAGTGGAGCAAGGGCGACAACTATTTAAAAACCCGTAGCGCCTCCAAATATTCTGTGAAAAATATTCCAGGCAGATGGGTGCCGACTCCACCATCATATGCATCAGCCGTTGAGCCGCACTGGAGCGAGATTAGAACTATGGTAATGCATGATGCCAACCAATTTGATGTGGCGCCGCCGCCGGCATTTAACGTAACTGATAAGCAAAGCAAATATTACCAGGAAGTGATGAGCATGATTAACACATCCGGCAAATTAACACCCGAACAGGTACATATTGCTGATTTTTGGGACGATAATCCCGGGAAATTGAACGTGTTGGGGCATGTAATGTTTATTACCAAGAAATTTTCGCCGCCGGGCCATTGGATGAGTGTTACAGGTATTGCGGCAGAGCAGGCCAAAGCCGATTTTCCTGTTACAGTTTACGCCTACGCAAAAACATCAATAGCTTTATTTGATGCCTTTATTGAATGCTGGGCAGCAAAGTTTAAATATGCAACGGTAAGGCCTGAGACTGTTATCGACAAACATTTTAACCAGGACTGGCGCCCCCATCTCCAAACCCCGCCATTTCCGGAGTATACCTGCGGCCATTGTACCATATCTGCCGCTGCTGCTGAGGTGTTAACGGATGTATTTGGTGATAACCTCGCCTATAAAGATACTTCTGAGCTCGAATTTGGCATTAAAAGCCGATCTTTTAAATCTTTCCGCCAGGCAGCTGACGAAACTTCATGGTCCAGGTTTTATGGCGGGATACACTTCCGCAACTCAACTATAGTATCGTCAAGTTATGGAAAAACGCTTGGTGATAGTATTGTTTCTAAGTTGCACATGAGGAAGAAAGAATAGTTATTAAACACACTATATCATGCATGCGGTAAAGCTAACCGCAATTATGTTACTCCGGCAAATAAGCCGGTATTGTGATAGCTATAGCTAACGTGATTTATTTGCTTAACGCCAACGGGTTGGGATAATTATCGCTTTGGTCCTCGGCTACAATATCCAGGCACATAAAATCTTTTTCAATAAGCAGGTACAGGCCGTCTTCCTTGTTGTCAAAACCAACTTTTTCGCTTGTTGTCCACTCGTCCAGCATCCAAGCGGGCATATAGAGGCAAATGTTGTTGTTTTCGAGCATGGCAGATAAACTGCCGCCCGGCGTTTTTTGTAACGAGTAGGTTAACCGGCTCGCGCCAAATTCTGTCGTCTCCTCCAAATAACCATTCAGCGCAAAGCGCTCTACCTCCGGCCGGGTTAGCCTGTATCTTAATGAGTTTCCTTTGATGCGTATTTTCATAACTTTAGCGCGTTAATATCTGTTACTTGTCCTATTATAATAATAGCCGGATAAGTTAAACCATGCTGTTCGGCCAGGGCCGGCATAGCTGCAATCTTTCCTTTCACTACCTTTTGCTGTGGTAATGATGCATGTTGTATAATGGCCGCCGGGGTATCGCCGCGGTTCTCGTTAATATAGGTATCGGCAATAACACCAAGCTGTTTCATGCCCATATAAATAACTACCGTGGCATTGCTTTGCATGGCCAGCCGTAAATCGGCGGATAGCGTGCCATCTTTTTTTGTGCCGGTAACTACCCATATCCCTTCGCTAAGCGAGCGGTGGGTAAGTGGTATGTCTTCAAACCCAGCAGCCTGCATGCTGGTGATACCGGGGACAAACTGCGTTTTAATGCCTAAGCTGCGTGCATAAATAATCTCTTCATACCCCCGGCCAAATATAAAAGGGTCGCCGCCTTTTAATCTAACCACCGTGCCTTTTGTCAAAGCGTAATGAGCTATCATTTCATGTATGGCGTCCTGTGTGGTATGCTCGCCGTAAGGCTGTTTACCTACGTATATGTTTTCACAGTCCGCTTTGGTAAGGCTTAATAATTCCTTATTAGCCAGGTTATCATATAACACCACATCGGCCTGCTGTAATATACGCTGACCCTTAACCGTAATCAATTCCGGGTCGCCGGGGCCGGCGCCCATTACAATTAACTCAGGAATAATGGGTTTACTGGCCATTTTTTTAGTTGAAGTTATTAATGTTGAATAAATAAAGCTTAAGTATTAATTATTTGAGGTCTTATTTTTAAATCACCTCAAATTTCGGATTTAAAAATGATTTTTTTAATAAAAATTTGATAAAAATTGCATTTTATATCACTATAATATTGTTAAAATCATAAAAATTACAAAAAAAGTGAAAATTTAACACTGTATGTTATTGTTTTATCCTGGTAATTGATTATAATTGTTACTGTAAACGCATTTGGTCGCAAATAAAATGTGTTTACATAAAAAATTGCTTTAACATTTAAAAAATCTGTTATGTCAAAACCAACCATTATAGTTGTTGGCAACGGTATGGTAGGATATAAGTTTTGCGAGAAACTGGTATCTAAAACATCGGCCTTTAATATTATTGTTTTTGGTGAAGAGCCGCGCCGCGCTTACGACCGTGTGCACCTGAGTGAATACTTTGCCGGCAAGTCTGCCGATGACCTATCCATGTCATCCGCATCGTGGTATGCCGATCATGACATTCAACTGCATCTTGATGACCCCATACAGGAAATAAACCGCACCAATAAAACCATCCATTCTTTAAAAGGCGTTGTGCTTGGATACGATTACCTGGTGCTGGCCACAGGTTCATCGGCTTTTGTACCTGACATTCCGGGTATTGAAAAAGAAGGCGTGTTTGTTTACCGCACTATCGAAGATCTTGAGCTGATAAAGGCTTATGCCGTTAATGCTAAAAACGGCGCGGTAATGGGTGGCGGGCTTTTGGGCCTGGAGGCGGCCAAGGCACTAATTGATTTAGGAATACAAAAAACACACGTAATTGAATTTGCCCCCCGCTTGATGCCCCGGCAAATTGATGCTGCGGGCAGCGCCATGCTGCAATCAAAGTTAACTGGTCTGGGTTTAAGCATTCATTTAAATAAAAGCACGGCCTGTATTGCCGGCGACCATAAAGTAGAAGCCCTGCAATTTAATGATGATACCTTACTGGCGATAGATATGCTGGTGATATCGGCTGGCATCCGCCCACGCGATGAATTGGCTAAGCTGGCCGGGCTGCAGGTAGGCACCCGCGGCGGTATTATGGTAAACGAAAGGATGCAAACCAGTGATGATACCATTTTTGCCATAGGCGAATGCGCGTTGTACGATAATATGATTTACGGGCTTGTTGCCCCCGGCTATGAAATGGCGGAAGTTGTGGTAGCGCAGCTAATGGGCGCCGACAAGGCTTTCCATAGTTTTGATATGAGCACCAAACTAAAGCTGATTGGTGTCGACGTGGCCAGCTTTGGTGACGCGTTTACTGCTGAACCGGCCTGTCGCACCATTGTATTTGAGGATACGCATAAGGGTATTTATAAACGTATCAATATCAGCAACGATGGTAAGCTGCTTTTGGGTGGCATCCTGATTGGTGATGCCGATGCATATAACATGCTGTTGCAAACCGTAAATAATAAGATTGTGCTGCCACCGGATCCTGAAGATATGATACTGGGATTGCGCGGCGGCGAGCAAAGCGAAGGTGCCGGCGTAATGAGCTTGCCCGATGACGCGTTGATCTGCTCGTGCGAGGCGGTGAGTAAAGGTACAATATGCGGCGTGGTTAACGATGGCGCAACAAGTTTGGATACCATTAAAAAATGTACCAAAGCCGGCACGGGTTGCGGCGGTTGCATGCCTATGGTGAAAGACTTGCTGTCCGGTACCATGAAGGCCAACGGCCAGTATATTAAAAACGTAGTCTGTGAGCATTTTGATTATTCGCGGCAGGAGTTGTACGATTTGGTTAAGATAAACAAACTAAAAAACTACGACCTGGTGCTTGATCATTTTGGCAAAGGCGATGGTTGCGAAACCTGCAAGCCGCTGGTAGCGAGCATTCTCTCCAGCTTATGGAATGATTTGATTGTTAAGCAGGATACTATACAGGATAGCAACGATCGCTACCTGGCCAACATTCAAAAGGGTGGCACTTATTCTGTAGTGCCAAGAATACCAGGCGGCGAAATTACCCCCGAAAAATTAATTGCAATAGGGCAGGTAGCTCAAAAATACGGGCTATACACCAAAATAACAGGTGGCCAGCGTATCGACCTGTTCGGTGCGCACGTAAGCGACCTGCCCCTGATATGGGAAGAACTGATTGATGCCGGTTTTGAAAGCGGCCATGCTTATGGCAAGGCGCTGCGAACGGTTAAAAGCTGCGTAGGCAGTACCTGGTGCCGGTTTGGGTTGCACGATAGTGTGTCGTTTGCCATCGAGATAGAGGAACGGTATAAGGGCTTGCGGTCACCGCATAAATTAAAGGGTGGGGTAAGCGGCTGTATTCGCGAATGCGCCGAGGCGCAAAGTAAGGACTTTGGTATTATAGCAACCGAAAAAGGCTGGAATTTGTATATCTGCGGTAACGGTGGTTCCAAACCGCAGCACGCACAGTTATTGGCAGCTGATATTGACAGTAAAACGCTGATTAAATACCTCGACCGCTTCCTGATGTTTTACATTAAAACCGCCGACCCGCTTACGCGCACAGCTACCTGGCTGAATAAAATGGAGGGCGGCATGAGTTACCTGAAGAATGTGGTGATAAATGACAGTCTTGGTATTGTTGAGCAACTGGAAGAAGAAATGCAGCTATTGGTTGATAGTTTCCATTGCGAATGGAAGGAGGTTGTAAACAACCCCGCGTTGCGCAGCCGTTTTACTCATTTTGTAAACGCGCCGGGCGAAAAAGACCCTACTGTGAAGTTTGAAGGTATGCGGGAACAGGTAAAGGCGGTATGGTAATTTAATTTTTGACCATGGTCCATGGTCTATAGTCCATGGACTTAATTTTAATAAATTATGGAAATAGCAATAGATATAGAATGGGTGTTGGCGTGCTACGCCGATGATGTACCCGAAAACGGTGGCGTTTGCATGAAGCATGGCCATGAGCAAATTGCGATATACAATTTTAGCAGGCGCGGCGAATGGTATGCCACGCAGAACCTGTGTCCGCACAAGCAGCAAATGTCCCTGTCGCGCGGGATGATAGGCAGTGCCGGCGAGGCTTGTGAGCCAAAAGTGGCCTGCCCGTTCCATAAAAAAACATTCTCGCTGCTAAGCGGCGAATGTTTAAGTGGCGATGATTATAAAATAAAAACCTACCCGGTTAAAGTGGCAGATGGGATGGTGTATGTTGGGATAGTATAGCGTTATTTGTACAGTCTCAGCGCGGCG
>JBDUDE010000839.1:0-2066 GCA_040003105.1 Mucilaginibacter sp.
CCGATTACATTTACTACGACCAGGCCTTGCAGCAAATAGGCGCCGTAAACACCTCCATTTATCCCACCCTTTCCGAAACGGAAATAGAGTACATTTTAAATGACTCCGGAGCACGTACTATTATAGTAGGTAATCCATTTTTATTAAGAAAGATTACCAGAATAGCCAACAGCTGCCCCGGCTTAATACGCATAATACCCGCGTTTGACGATTTTGAAAAGTCGGTAGCTAAACTGAACCTCAATGCGGGAATAGTTGGCTTTAAACAGGTAATTGAGGAAGGTTTAACATTGGTTGATAGCTATACGAGGGCTATTAACAGCTCGCGCGAAAGCAT
This sequence comes from Mucilaginibacter sp., assembly GCA_040003105.1. GTDB lineage: Bacteria > Bacteroidota > Bacteroidia > Sphingobacteriales > Sphingobacteriaceae > Mucilaginibacter. Next base: position 338 of record JBDUDE010000839.1, read on the forward strand.
TTTACCGTCAGATATGTCGTGTCTTATTTATACTTCGGGCACAACCGGCACGCCAAAGGGTGTTATGCTCAGCCATTATAACCTTACAGAAAATGCAAGGGTGAGCTTAATACAAATACCGATTATTGAAACTTCGGATATATTCCTGTCGTTTTTGCCATTGTCGCATGTGTTTGAACGCACCGCAACTTATCATGTTTGCCTTTTTACCGGCAGCCGGATAGCTTTTGCGCAAAGCCTGGACCTGCTTGCAAAAAACATGGCCGAAGTCAGGCCCACTATCATGAACTGCGTACCACGTTTATTGGAGCGCATACACGACAAGGCGATGAAAAATGGCACCAGCGCAGGCGGGTTAAAATCAAAAATATTTTTGTGGGCGCTTAAAATTGGCCGCGAGGTTAGGTTGAAAAAAGAGGCAGGTAAAACGCCGGGGCTGTTACTAAGCAGTCAGCATGCGCTTGCCGAAAAGCTGGTATTCAGCAAAATAAAAGAAAAGACCGGCGGCAGATTAAAAATAATGTTATCGGGTGGTGGCGCACTGCCCAAAAACATCGGCGAGTTTTTCGGTGATTTAGGTATTAAAATACTTGAAGGCTTTGGGCTAACCGAAACATCACCCGTAATGTCGGTAACAGAAGACCATCGTATAATTTATGGTACCGTTGGCCGCATAATTCCGGGCATTGAGGTGGCTATACAAAACGTGGATACCAAACAAATCTATACGGTACAAACGCACGATACTTTTAAAGAAGATTTCCAGTCGGAAGAGGGTGAAATTATTGTGCGTGGGCATTGCGTAATGAAGGGCTATTGGAACAAACCCGAGGAAACAGCAACGGTTATCGATAAAGAAGGCTGGTTCCATACTGGGGATATTGGCCGGTATTTCCGTGGTAACCTGCAAATAACCGACAGGCTAAAAAACATGCTGGTAAATGCCTATGGCAAAAACATATATCCCACCCCGATTGAAAACACTTATTTAAAAAGCCCTATAATTGAGCAGGTATTTTTAATTGGTGATAAACGTGAGTATATTACCGCAATTATAGTTCCTGCAAAAGAAACACTACAGGAAACCTTTAAGCTAAGCAACGAGTTTTTTGAAAAGCCCGATGTATTTATCGACGAAAAAGAAATTGTGGACTGGATTGGCCAGGACATCAAAAAGTTCTCGAACGAGCTGGCAAAATTTGAGCGCATAAAAAACTTTCGCGTAAAACGCAAACCCTTCAGCATTGAAGACGGCGAAATAACCCCGACAATGAAAGCTAAGCGTAAGGTGATTGAGAAGAAATACGCGAAGGATATTGATGAAATGTACAATTGGGAAACGGAAGGAGATTGATTTTTAGATTTGAAGATTTGGTGATTTGAAAATTTGAAAGTTAGAAGCTGCAGGGCTTTACACATCTTCAAATCAACTCGTCCTCAAATTTTCAAATTATAGTGCATCATCAAATCTTCAAATCACATCATTTTCAAATCGATATTGTGTTTAAAGAACTTCTCACCATCAGCCAATACTCAGACTTTTCGTTATCACCCCAAACTATTGGCGAGCGGATAATTACCTTATTAAAAACCTATGGGCTTCTTTTTCTCGCCCTGATATTTGTTGCCCCTTTAATTATCGGCGCCGACCATTTTGTTACCCATATCCTGCACGCGAAAACAATTAACAAAGCCGGGCAGGATGGCATGAAGCATTTCTTTCAGAAAA
>JBDUDE010000543.1:0-2064 GCA_040003105.1 Mucilaginibacter sp.
TCGGTACCGGCAGACACCTTAAAGTCGAAAATGTTGCTGCCGCCTTTTAACGCGGTGACGCTTAGGCCCGGTACTTTATTCAACTTTTCAAAAAGGTCGGTGGCTTGTATTGCGGTTTTCTTTAGTCGGTCTTCCAATCCGTCAAGATGATACAATGCCATCGCCGCTTTACTCCAATTGCTGAAAATGGTACCACCGTAGATTTTTATCAAATGTTCCATTTTGTCGATCACCGCTTTTTCGCCGCAAAGTATAGCGCCGCCATCGGCTCCCAGGTATTTATAAAGGGAAATGTAAACGGTATCGAAATTAGCAGCATACTCGGCAATGGAAGCGCCGCCAAAAGCCGATGCGAGGTACAGCCGGGCACCATCCAAATGAAGCTTGTAGCCTTTGCTTCGGCAAAATTCCGATATCTTTTTTATCTCTTCAATGGGCACCTGCCGGCCATCACAGCGCCTTACCGGGTTCTCTATTGCCACGGCCCCGATGCCGCTTTTAAAAACCTCGCCATCGTTGGTGTAGTTGATGCCGGCCTTCAGGTCATCCAAAGTAAAATAAGGCTCATTAGGCGCTAGTGGCATTAATCTTTTATTATGGACCGATTGCGCCGCATCTGCTTCATCTCGGTAGATGTGGCTGGTGTCCTGTACAAATATTTTGGTGTTTTCGCCGCTAAGCACCGATATAGCCAGTTGATTAGCCATCGTACCGGTAGGCATGTAAACGGCAGCTTCTTTTCCGGTTATTTCGGCAAATTTTTTCTGAAGTGCAGCCAGGGTGCCGCCGCCACCATACACATCAGCTTTTATCGGGTCTTTCTTGCTAATTTCCTGAAGTTTGGCAATATATTCATCCGGCGGGTAATGGATGCCGTCATCGGTAAATGAAATTAGCGGGGTCGCAGGCGCACCGTTTTTTATTGCGGCCTCCGGCGATTTTGCATTCGCAGCGAAGGAAGGTAATAAAGCAGGCACCATGGCCAGGCCCGATAGTTTCAGGAAGTTTCTTCTTTTAAGCTCTTTCATACCGATAATTTTTAATTGTGCAGGGAATAGTATTCAATATTAAATATTTCTTTGGGTTCACCCAAGTATAGTCGTTTCAACCTGTTATAATGTTACAAAAAAGGAGCTGCTTTTTGGCAACTCCTTAACATTGATATGTTTTAATTTTTTATTTAAAATCGTCAGCAGTTACACCTGTGTTGATTTTTACATCGGTAATAGACAGTTCAAATATCTGCTCCTGTCCACCGGCCGATTGGGTAATATTTTCTTTGTAAGGGAACATCAGATTGCCCACTTTGCGGTAATCGGCGAAATCAACGGTAGCGTTTACACTCGTGCCATTGGTTACAGTGGTGGTTTCTGTTTTCACCAGCAGTTTGCTTTTTACATCATAATAGTCGTTTGTTACTTTGCCGGTCGGGTCAGTAATGCTGAGCTGGTAAGCATCTGCGCCGTTTATTTTCTGAGTGCCTTTAAACGCCAGCTTAAATGCCGGATTGTTTATATAGTCGAGCTGCTCGGTTAATGAGGTGAATACCTTTTTCTGTGCTATCTCGTCAGCCGACATGTCTTTTTTGTTGCCCATTTGTTGCTGGTAACCGGTTGTTCCGTCGAACATTTCCTTCATTACCATATTGCCGCCCATAGTAATGGTCATCACTTCTTTATTAGGCGCCATTTTTTTCTGGGTCACTGCAAGCTTCATTCCTTGCATGCTCATATCCATAGTAACTGTGTACGATGTCAGTTTTTTTAACTCTGCTTCACCGCCAAGAGCGCCGATATAACCCTTAATCACATCGACAGGTTTAACATCAGCTGTCGAAGCTGCCGGTGCTCCTTCAACTACCGGGCTGGCGTATTTATCATATAATTTAACCGGGTAGCCGCTTTTCTTTAAGCCGTCAAGCATTTGGGCCGCGCCGCCTACAACTACCACGCGGGTATTGTCATGGTTAAAATACTTTTGGGCCACGCGCAAAATGTCATCAGCAGTTACCGCATTTACTTTTTGCAGATAAGTTTTGTAAAAATCGGCCGGCAAATCGTTTAT
>JBDUDE010000875.1:0-2056 GCA_040003105.1 Mucilaginibacter sp.
GCGGGAAAGCGATTTGTGGGCAGAAAAACTTTTTGATCTCTCTTAACTTAATGACATTGCCCGATGGGGTTAATAAAACGCATATCTAACCGGCTATTCTTTTGGAAGCAGGGTAGCTATGCCCTACAACTTCTTAGTCGCTGCCAATATATCCGCAACCTTAGGGTCTTTATCGATATACTTTACCGGCTTGGCGTTTTTATCGTAAATGGCAATGTATGGGGTGGTACCTATGTGGTAAAACTGCTGTACATTGTAGGTGTAGCCTTCGGTGCCTATAGTCCAGTTAGGCCATTTTTTCACATCAAAATCGCGGGCGAAAGTTTGGATGGCTTTTATTTGCGGTGTAAAAGTTATCATTATCACCTGCATGTTTTTAAGCTCCTTCATATGCGGTTTCAGCTCATACATTAAATGTTGGCAGTGGCTGCAATCGGGTGCAAAGTAAATAATCATGGTAGCCTTATTCTTTTTTAAGTTGGCCGGGGTAATATTCACGCTATCGGTAGTTAGTATCTTATAGGCAGGGATATAAGCCGGCGGGGTAAACGGCGCAGGGGTTTGGGTTTGCGCATTAGTGCAGCCAACCGCTGCTATAAAGCATAAAAAAAAGAATAGTTTTTTCATTGTGTTCAATTGCATTTTTTAGGGGACATAGTTACGATATTTTTATGCTTCCAGCAATTCTAATTGCCAGGCAACATGTTCTTCTGTTACAGGGAATAACGCATTATTTCGGATTGTATGATAAACCGCTTCAAATAAACCGGGATAATTGCCTTTGGGTGGGGTAAGCCACTGTGTAACTTTTTTGTTATCGGCCTCCATCGTTACCAGTTTGCCGTCGCTGCCTTCGGGTTCAATGCCATAGGCGGGGTCGGTTGGCAGCATGCCGGCGTCGAGCTGGGCCTCCTGTACGTCGTTGCGGTCTTTCACAAAGCTGCCTAACGTGCCGTGCACTACAAAACCGGGTAAGTGTTCGGCAATCAACAGGCCGGATGTTAAATAAACATTCAGCTGGTTTGGGTACATGAGGTGATAATTAAAATAATCGTCCACCTCCGAGCCCTCGCGGTAAATGCCCGTGGTTTTATGAAAGCTAAGCGGCCGGCCAAACAGCGCGATGATGTTGTCTATAAGGTGCGGCCCCAGGTCGTACACCAAACCATTGGCCGGGTTTTCCTTGTTCTCTTTAAATCCTTTTACGCCGATGGCAGCCTTATACCTGTCCATCCGCATGTGCACCTCGATCAGGTCGCCCAGGCGACCGCTTTCAATAATTTCTTTGGTCTGTAAAAAACCGCTGTCCCAGCGGCGGTTCTGGTACAGCATCAGGTGCAGGTTTTTCTTCCGCGCCAGGTCGAACATTTGTTTTACCTCGGCAGATGTTGCGGCAGCCGGTTTTTCGAGCAGCACATGTTTGCCGGCGTTTAAGGCCTGCATGGTAAAATCAAAATGCGTATTGTTGGGGGTATTTACAATAACCAGCTCAATTTCGTCATCGGCTAACAATTCGTCGATAGAATTATAGCTTAGCACATCCGGGTAGCGGACTGCTGCTTTCTTTTCATGCCGTTCCACAATGGCTTTAAACTTAAAGCCCGGGTTGGCAGCTATAAACGGCGCATGAAATATGCGTCCCGACATTCCGTAGGCCATCAGGCCGGTTACTATTGGTTTTGACATAGTTGTTTTAAAAGCAACTTTTGTCATTCTGAGCGACAGCGAAGAATCTTAAAAATGCGATATGCAAGCGGGACAGGTATGCCGCAAACCTGCCAGGTATCTACCTGTCGCTCTTATAAGATTCTTCACTACGTTCAGAATGACAAACGTTTATTAATGTTTTATTTTTTTACTTCCGAAATCGAACTTCCGACTTCCGAAATTCTTTACCCACATCCGCACATCAATCTTCTCCAATCGGGCTGCCATCCGGCATCCCAACAGTTGCCGCCGGCTTAAACTGACCCGGCTCTATTTCAAACGCCGCAATCTGCGACAACCCAAACAACAAATTAGCCTTTTGATTAGTAACTGAAGCTTTAACCGCCGT
>JBDUDE010000776.1:0-22765 GCA_040003105.1 Mucilaginibacter sp.
GTTTTTTTGAGTCGTTTGCAAATGAATTGCAAACGTATATATCTGGCAAACCATCGTTATTGATGTCAATAACAGAAACACCTTTCCCCCAACGTCCTTTGCCATCCACACCCGCTTCTGCTGTAACATCATCAAACTTAAAATCACCCCTGTTTATATACAATTTATTCGCCACCATATTTCCCGCAAAATAAATATCCGGTAAACCATCGTTATTAAAGTCGCCTATACCAACCCCACCACCGTTATATACAGTCGCATTATCGATCGGGTTGATGGAATCGTTTTCTGTAATTTGGTTGTTAAACCTAATACCGGAAGCAGAAGAAGATATTTGCTCAAAAAGTGTGCGCTTTTTGCACGAAATGAGCAATATAGTTACGGCAATAACTAGGATGAGTTTATTCATAACTGGCTTAAATATATGAAAAAACAGGCGGCTGAATCAGCCGCCTGTTTTTAAAAGAGTGTTTTATATTAACTAAATTATTAATAGCCTGGATTTTGATGGCCGGCAACGAGCGGATTATTGTCAAGTTCAGCCTGTGGTATAGGCAGTAATTCATCTCTGCCAGGGTGAAATTTATCAATCGGCTCAGTGGAGAAATATCCCTTTTTACGCCATCTTAAAATGTCGATATTACGCACCTGTTCATCGCCTAATTCCACCATTTTTTCGTGCATTATGGCTTTAACTACATTCTCTTTTGTAGCAACAGGAAATTGAGCCGTTGGATATGGCGGCATAGCAACATCGGGTCTTGCGCGTACCATGTTCAGATAAGTTACAGCTCCGGAAACGTCGCCCAACTCATTGGCACATTCGGCAAGGTTAATTAAAACCTCCGAATACCGTATGATTCGCTGGTTGTTACCGCCAGGGTGGAACCCGGCCGTGCTGGCACTTTCCTGGTAAATAAGCATAAATTTACGCCAGCTTATTTTTTTAGTAACGCCGTTAAGAATAGAAGAATTTCCATTTTGATCGGCATCCGTTAAAGTACTTAGCCCGTTATTATATTTATCTCCGGTTTGGTAAACGCTATATGAAAAGCGCGGGTCTGTTTTTACAGCGCCTGTAGCTGTACTTTCAAATTCATTTAAGTATTTGTTTGACGGAATAAGGTTCCTCCAGGCAACAGGGCAATATTCCTGGTTTCTCACCGTAGCCTGGGATTCAGTCGCGCTTTCGCCGCCCCAGTTATAGCTGTTGTCACCTTTGTCCACAAATACAACTTCAAAAATTGATTCCGGGTTAAATTCTGTCCCCATCTCAAAATTGTCCAAATAACGATTTGCTAAAGAGTATCCGTCAGGCCCTGTAGTCGGTATTTTCAGAAACGCGGCTTTCGCACCGGCATAGTCGCCTTTTTGCATTAATACCCTGCCTAACATAGCATTGGCAGCGGAGGCAGTGGCCCTTCCCTTGTCAGTCGCTGATTTCGCGGGTAATACGGCGGCTGCATCTGTCAGATCCTGAATAATCTGCGCATAAACTGCATCAACAGACGCCCGTGGTTGAAATGCGGCGGGGCTTTTTGGTACTGTTGTTATCAAAGGCACACCGCCCCACATGCTAACCAGGTCAAAATAAGCCCAACCGCGTAAAAACTTTGCTTCGCCAACTGTTTCATTCTTGTCTGCCGCGTTGTCTGTAACGTTTGGAGCATTGTCGGTTACTACGTTGGTGCGGAATATTACTGTGTACCAGCCGTTCCATACCGAGTTTGTAACCGAATTTGTAGGGTCGTCGGTGTTTTCATACAACTGCCTGCGCGGAACCTCCAACTGACCGCCGCCGGGGAAAACCTCGTCGCTACGGGTATCATGTATGAAAAACCATTCGCGGGATACCAGGTTGTTTTGATGCATAGCTGCGTAGGCAGCGTTAACTGCCGACTTTAACTGTGATGCCGTTTTATAATAGTTGCCGGTAGTAAGGTTGTTGGGATCAGATGTATTCAACGCTGATTTTTTACAGGAGAATACGATCACCGTTATCATTAGCAGGATTGCGCCAGATAATAAATAAATTTTTCCATGTTTCATAATATGCAATTTTTTTATGATTATTAAAATGTTGCTTGTAAACCTACCAGCAGCGTCCTTGGCTGAGGGTATTGCCCATAGTCGATACCATTTGTAAGCGTTCCATTTTTAGAGCCGACCTCAGGATCAAGCCCGGTATATTTGGTAACAGTGAACACGTTTGCTCCCGACAGGTAGATCCTAACTTTGCTTACATTATTATCAGTAGCATTCTTAAGCCAGCCTGTTGGTAAGCTGTACCCTATTTGCAGGTTTTTTAAGCGAAGATATGAACCGCTTTCAATCCAGCGTGACGAAACCCGCAAATTACCGTTAGGATCGCCTGAGATTGCCCTTGGAATATTAGTGTTAGTATTTGACGGGGTCCAGGCATTTAAAACGTTAACATCTGAATTAAACAACCTGGCCATCCCTTCAAGGATCACTTTCTCGGCGTTAAATATTTTATTACCATACACTCCCTGGAAAAACGCAGTCAGGTCGAAATTTTTGTAACTGGCAGAATAATTTAACGAATATGAAAATTTAGGAAGGTAACTGCCCAGGTTAACCCTGTCCTTAGCATCAATAACGCCGTTATGGTCCTGGTCCTTAAATTTAATATCGCCTGGCGCTGCATTTATTTGGGTAGCATGGCCGCTCACATCAGATGCATTCTGGAATATACCTTCTACCACGTAGCCATAAAAATACTGGATGGATTGGCCGGGTACTGTATTAGTAATCACGCCGTTACCAAAGTCAGCATCCTGGCCGGCCGATATAGAACCATTTGCACTACCTGTTAATGAGGTAACTTTATTCCGGTCTAAACTAAACACACCGGTTATGTCATATTTAAAGTCGCCGCTTGTTTTATGGTAACCTGCAGTAAGTTCAATACCTTTATTGTCCATTGATCCAACATTTGCCAAAGATCCATTAAGTCCAAAGCTCGGCGGAACCGGTACACTTAAAATCAGGTTATCGGTTTTTCTGTCAAAAACCTCGGCCGATAACGTAAACGCGTTTTGAAACAAGCCAAGGTCAACACCAATGTTTGTTGAGTTGGTTAATTCCCAATGAAGCTGAGGGTTACTTAGTCCACCATAAAAGGATCCGTTACCCTGGTTAACACCCGTTGCCAGGTTATTAAACGGATAGGTTGTGCCGCCCGCTGAAACATTCGATACATATGGATAATTACCCAATACAGTTCCGTTTATGCCGGTACGGCCATAACCGGCACGCAGTTTCAATTCGCTGATTGACGTGATACCCTTCATGAAATCTTCCTGGTCAACTTTCCAGCCCACTGAAGCCGCAGGAAACCATTCATATTTGTGCCCTGGCGCCCAAACCGACAAGCCATCCTGGCGTATTGAACCGGAAAGTAAATATTTCCCCGCATAATCATAACTCACACGCCCAACATATGATGTCAATACATTGGTACCATAAGTGTAATTAGTGGTTATGTTCGTGGCGTTTTGCAGGGTTTTTATCGTATTATTATTTTGGTTACCGAAAGAGTTGTGGCTATCGCCCCGGTTTGTTTGAGCTTCGTAAACTGCCACAGCCGAAACGTGGTGTTTGCCGCCGAATGTTTTGTCGAAGGTCAATTGTTCGGTATATAGCGTAGTTGTACCGCTGCCAACATTTTCGGTTATTGAGGCAAGCGGGCTGCTTGATGTACCGCCGTCATTATATATAGGCGTGTACTGTTCCTGCCTGTTTGTTCCATAATCGATGCCATAAGTAGAATTAAACTTCAGCCATGGGGTGAGTTTTACTGTTAAAAACAGGTTACCATGTATTCCGAAGCCGTAATTACGGTTGTCGTTAATCAACGCCTGTTCAACAGGGTTAACCGGGTCGGCGCCATCGAAACTGTTTTGAGGGCCAAAATAACCACCCTGATTATTTGGATTGTAAACAGGTATATATGGTTGCATCCTTATCACGTTGGTGAGAGGCGTCCTGTTGCCTGGCGGAATACCAAAACGCTGGCGGGTAGAAGAAACATTAAAAGTTTCGCCGATGGTAACAAACTTGTTTACATTGTGATCGGAATTCATACGGAAGTTTTTCCGGGTATAAAACGTTCCGACTGTGATACCATCCTGGTCAAAGTAACCGCCGGATGTAAAGAAACGGGAAACATCATTTCCGCCACTTATCGTAATATCATGCTGCTGTATAGGCCCTTTTTGGAAATATGCGCTTTGCCAGTCGGTATTAGTTTGAGCAAAAGTTTGCGAAGATCCGGAATAAATAGGCAGGTTGAAATTCGCGGATTCTAAACGTGGCGGCAGTCCAATTCCTGCAGCTCCGTTTAATGCCCGCTCATACTGGAGATATTGATTTGTATTAAGGAGATCAAACCTTTTGGTCACTTCCTGGATACCTCCATAAGAACTGATGCTTACCTGGGCCTTGTTATTTCTTGAGCCCTTTTTGGTGGTGATTAGAATAACGCCGTTGGTTCCCCTGGAGCCGTAGATCGCTGCCGAGCTTGCATCCTTAAGTACGTCAACGGATTGTATGTCCTGGGCGTCCAGGCCTCCGATAGAACCGGCGACCCCATCAATAATGTACAGAGGATCACCCCCATAACCTATCGAACTAACGCCTCGGACTTGAACTACAGGCGCAGTGCCGGGAGAACCATTGTTGGTAACAGTTAAACCAGCCACCCGGCCTTGTAAAGCCTGATCGACGCCGGATACGGGCAGTTCTGTTAACGTTTTACCGCTTACTGAAGAAACGGCGCCGGTTACATTGGCACGTTTTTGTGTTCCGTAACCTACAACAACTACCTCGTTTAATGCTTTAGAATCACTCTTTAATGCTACGTTAATTACTGATCTACCCGATACAGCTTCCTCTTTTGAAGCATAGCCTACAGAGCTAAAAACAAGTATTGCCTGTTCGTTAGGTACCTCAATGCTAAACGCGCCGGAGACACCGGTCCCGACCGCATTAGACGTGCCTTTTATTCTAACGGTTACACCTGGGAGCGGTAACCCATCCTCGTCGGTTACCTTGCCCGTTATAGTTTTGCTTATGATTGATTTTGTTCCATCAGGATTTAAATGCCGCAAATGAGCCGGGCCATTAGCCGCAGACGCGTAGCTTATACTATTAATACATATAATTACTAGTATAGCCGTCATTCTAATGAAAGTGCTTAGTAAATATTTTTTTTTCATATTTTGGTTTGTTGATTGAAAAATTGGTAAAAGTTAAATTGGATGTTCGATCGGTAGCGTGCGTATTGAGGTTCAAATTAATTACCTATTGCACCTTGCGAATAACACACACCGATTTAGTTTAATACGGGCCGCAATCTGTGGCCGGCAAAACAAAAACTTATCATTTATTCTCTCATAAGTATGCGTTTAAAAGGTCTGCAATCGATTGCGCAACTTAACCGGGTTATGCTTTCCTGTATACAACTAAACATTGTGTGCAGGTCGATCAAGGTTTAACTTAAATCGAAATTTTAAAGGATGTGGCCGGTTGGCTCTGCTGGTTTATAATATAGTATTTGACAATTGACGAATTGCAACTGCTATACAGGAGTAAAATTAGGTTTGACGGGGAGTTGCGAAACTCATTTTTTATCATAAAAAAACAACATTTGTCAATTTATGGCGTATGCATCCAAACAAATGTTGTTGACGCAGCAATTAGTACGCGGTGTATCATTTAAATAGCTGTTAGGAATAATTGCTTTTCTTCTGTCACGCAATCAGAATATACCACCCACCTACATTTTCAAAATAATTGGCAAAAGCGCAAATCGAATGGTAAAAGCATCCGGGTTCTATCCCTCATTAAATTCGAGTGGTTCAGATTCAACAGAACGGGCGTTTAGTAAATCTTCAATATTGGCGTGTAATGGCATGTTGGGGAAATAAAGATATCGAATAAAACTTAGTTCTCCATTTTTAAGCCCGAGCGATAAATCGTCTATCGCAGTGTTACTTTTTGAATGTAACTAATTTTTTGGCAGTTATTAATTCCATACCGGCCATACGGCAAAGGTGAGTTTCTTTAGGTTTTATGTTGATATGGGCGACAGGCGAGTCCCGGTCAAATTATGCTACCACCTCTTAGCTCGAGAGGGGTAGCCAATATAATGATTTTGCCTGCGCTCCGGCAGGCAAAATCATAAACTAAACATCGTCAGCTAGGCTGAATTACAGTTTCATATATGCCATTACAAGGGCTCATACCCAAGCGTTTTTATGTCTAAAGTTGCTTCAGACAGATCAGGCGAATTAGCAATCAACTAAAAATTTCTTCATTTACCGTATGGTTATGTTTCAAAATATTTAATGTGAACCTGCGATGATGGCGTTAATGGTACGTTGATCTTTTACCGAATAATTTTGCCTGTCCAAGGCACCGCCAGTGTCCCAGAAAAATGGCAGCATCCCGTTAGCTTTCGCTTGTTTTGTAACAAACGTTATCCAATAATCCACAGCATCGTTGTGCGTTGCCAGGTCTATCGGCACATGTGCGGTGTTGTTACGCCTGTAGGCGCCATACTCGCCCAGCAGCACGGGAATGCCTTTGTCAGTGAACTTTGTTTTCATTTTGAGGAAGGAGGCCTTTATCGCATCTTCTTCTCCCCAGGTGGCATTGCGGTCTGGTTCAATAACAGAATGATGTCCGGCTCCCCAATAGTAAAACATTTTACCCCAACTGGCATCACCGTCTAATGCGGTGAATTGAAATGGGTCATAATAATGTACCTCGACCATCATCCGCGCCGCCACTTTATCTGCAGGAAGATCAGGCATCAAATCGTTTGTCTTATCCATATTAGTTGAAGGGCCTTGAACCACTAATACCCTATAGCTGTTCCGGCCACCGGTGGATCGTACTGCGTTTACAAAAGTTTCGTGATAGGAAGCAAGTATTGCCATCTGTGCAGCATTGTCAACCGGGGGTTCGTTGGCGCTGGCAAACATCAGGTGTTCGTCAAAATCGCGCATAGCTGTTGCAATTTGCTCCCAAAACGCTTTTTGCTTTGCATTAATTGAATCCTGTTTTACTGCGTTAATATTATTATCCAGCCAGCCGCCATCCCAGTGAATGTTGAGCAGTACATACATGTCGTTGTTCACGCAATACCCTACTACCTCTTTTACTCTTTTGAGCCAATTAGGGTCTATTTGAGCTGTGGCCGGGTTGCTTAAATGCCCCATATTCCAGGCGCACGGGAGGCGAATGGCAGTAAACCCCTGCTGTTTCACATATTTAACATAATCCTCTGTAATGAGAGGGTTTCCCCAGCCAGTTTCCCCTCCCTGGGCTTCCAGGGTATTGCCAATATTCCACCCCAGCTTTATTTTTGCAGCAATCTGAGCTGCATTGCTGCTCATTCCGCTTGCATCGGGTGCTTTTTGCGATGTATTGTAAGACGGGTAAATCGAGGATGATTGAGACACTGTTATCCTCCTGGTCTGGCCATTTGAAGCGGTTATGACTAAAACACTGGAACGTGTTGTTCCTGTGGTATTTTCTGACAACGTGTTTAAATGAATGACAGTACTGCCGCTGTTACCGGATGTTGTGTTTAACTGCAGCCAGGAAGAACCGGGATTACTTATGTTCCAGGTAGCATTACTTGATATGGATAAATCCTGGGCTCCGCCTTCGGCCGTAAATGTTATTGCGGACTGACCAACTGTTAATTCCGCAGGCGTATTATTCGTCTTTTTGCAGGAGGAAAAAGAAACAAACGCCATACAGAACAATATACTTAAAAAATTTACTGTTTTCATTTTATAATATTTAATCCCTTGCTATCAACAATGTACATCTTGTGCCCTTCTTAGGCCATTGTGGTCAAACCGATCATAGAAAGATGCCCTTTCAAGAAAGGTATAAACTGATGTGGCGAAAAAAAATGCCGGGGCCTATCGGTAAAGGCCCCGGGCATTCACTTATAATCTACTAAACTCTCTCCTATTTAATCTTTACTACGCGGATGTTGTCTATCGCCGCGTTAAAAGCTGTAACAGGGCTTGAACTATCATTTATATACCAGATGTTCATACCAGTATTACCGCTAGCGCCAATCAGGTCTGTGATGGATGCAACTTGTGTTCCTGTTCCATTATTTGTCCTAAAGTTTGATAGCGGGATAGTTACCGTTTGCCAGCCATTTGTGGTAAATGGAATTGCCGAACCGCTGCTGGTTTTCCAAGGTGCATAAACCGCTATGTAATTAAAGCTATAATTTACAGCCACATAGATTGAGCCATTTGTCCATGGAGTGGTTTTTGGAACAAATAATTCAAATTTGACTGCATAATTGGATAGGTTGTTACTGATATCCGATGTTGGTACCCATTGGCTACCACCCATATTAACACCTCGGCCCCCATTGTACCACGCAAAGTCATTCGCGGTTAGATTTGTTGCGGTAAGCACGTTATAATTGCCGGTGTTGCCCGGGTAATCGGTATTGCTACCTGAAGTATTTGAGCCCCATGGGTAACTATTAATACTATCCCAATTTTGAAATACACCGGTTACAAAATTGTGGACCGAATAAACGGTGGATGCGGAGCCGGATTTTGTGGTGACTGAAACTAAGCCGCCAGTTTGCGTAACGCCAGCAGGTACAGCCAGGCTAATGTATGTGCCATCGTTTGCAGGCGTGTAACTTGTAACCGGCACACCGGCATAGGTTAAGTTTTGTATAAAGAAGAAATTAAACCCATATATCTTAACCGAGTCGCCCGCGTTAGCATCTTCATTAGACACCCCTGAAATTGTAGGGGCAGGCGCGACGATAGAAAAAGCAAATGTAGTTTGCCCGTGCGTTGTAACATAGTTTATGGTATTCAGCGCTTTTGCCGGCACCGACGGAAAGGCAATGACAGTAGGGAGTAATACGACAGCGCTGGTGTCTGAAAACCAGGCGTCATTGAAAGAAGCGGCCACTCCGTCAATGTAAATATGGAGTGCACCTTTTAAGTTGCTACCCGAAATAACAACCCACTGCCCGGTCCCGACGCTGCTTAAAACGGAATCGCCCGGATGGGGAACGTAATTACGGACGGCCCTAATTACAGGTGTGCCGGCTGATGTGCTTTCCTTCTTACAGGTGGGCAGCGAAAAGAATATTGCAGCGATTATAACAAGCAATAAATAATTATTGGCATTGTAAACTAGCTTTTTCATGTTTGTATTTTTTTAAAGAATAAAATAATTCTGATGCTTTTAATAATATGCAACCGGGGCCTGTAGCAATTTCGGATCAGCCGTTTGCTCATTTGCCGGAATAGGCAAGGTAAATGTTGCAATTGTTGCCGGCGTAATGATCAGGCCGCTTGGGCTTATCTTTTTCACCCCTGTAGCCGCGTCATACGTAAATTGCTGCCTGAGCTGACCGTTAATGGCATTGATGGCCCCTTGTGGATTATAATAAGAAAGACGCACCAAATCAAACCAATACTGACCTTCAAAGGCTAATTCAATTCTACGCTCTTTCATCAATGTCGTAGGGGTAATAGATGTAACCGGCTCAATGCCGGCCCTTGTCCTTACCGCATTAAAATACTGCAGGGCACGGCCATCGGAGGTAGAACTGTTATTGCCCATTATGGCTTCCGCATAAACCAGGTACACATCGGCCAGGCGCAAAACTGTATTGTGTTCAATAGACGACCAAAGGTCCATTGTAGGCGAATTGTTATCTGCGGCGGTACCCACAACGTGTTTTTTAACATTAACGCCGGTAGCAGTATACCCCCCGCCTATCGCGTTCAGTTCCGGATAATAATCGCCTGTAAGCATATAAGTGGCTTTCCGCCGGGTGTCATTGGGAGCATATAACGAGTCGAGACCGATAGTCGGTCCGATGGCGCCGCCCCAGCCGCCACCGCCCGATACAAGCGTTCCGCTCGGGGCAAATTGGGCCTCTATATCGTTACCTTGGCCATAACCTACGCCAGGCGCCCATTGGAAAGCAAACAATGATTCAGGGTTATCATTAAACTGGGTTTTGAAGAGGTTGGCATAACTTGGCAAAAGGGTTAGGCTGCTATTGCAAACGTTGCCCGCAAAGTATGCAGCACTATCCAAATCAGCCTGGTTGCGGCCGCCGCCCCCCAAGCCAGCCCTGGTTAAATAAACTTTAGCCAGCATACCTTGTGCCGACCAGGTTGTTACCCGTCCCGGTTGGTCGGCTTTCGGCAAATTAGTTGCAGCAAACCTTAAATCGTTTATAATAAACTTATAAACATCCGCAACCTTATGGCGGGGTACCAACGGGTTGGCAATCAGCTTATCGTTGTCTTCAATTATAGGTACAGCCCCCCATAACATAGCGAGGTGATAATAGGCTGTGGCGCGCATAAATCTTAGTTCGCCCAATGCACCGTTTTTACTTGCCGAAGTTACGCTATCAGGCAGTTTTGTCTTAATTGCTTTTATATTTACGTTGCAGTGTGCAACAATATTATAGAAGCTTTGCCACGCCTGGGTAACATAAGTGTTATCGCTGGTTATAGAAAAAGTGGTAAATTGAACCAACCCCGTATTGTACGGCTGCATCATATTGCCCGACATAATGTCGCCTATCCCCAAAAGCGGGAAATTATTCCAGCCGAACCATGGCTGTGCATAAAGAGCCGCCGTGGCATGTCGCAAATCCGACCCGCTTTTATAAAAATTGTCTGCAGTAATCCCGGTTAAAGGAGGCCTGTCAAGAAATTCCTTTTTACAACTGTTTATCATAATAATGACAAACAAAGAGAAAATGTATATTTTAATCCTTTTCATTATAGTAAGTTTTAATTATTCAGAGATATGTTGAGCCCGATTGAATAAACCCGAGGCTGCGCATAATAGCCGTTATCAATACCTGCCGCCAAAGGGTTCCATGATCCTATTTCAGGATCATAGCCGGTATATTTTGTAATGGTAAATACATTGGTTACGTTGGCATATACCCGCACTGATCTCAGGTGCAACCTCTGTAAAAGGCTCTGCGAAAAGTTGTAACCTAACGCTATGCTTTTACACTTTAAAAAAGAGCCGTCCTCAATAAACCTGTCAGAGAAAATCGTGTTCTGATCGCCGCTGCTCTGGCTTATCCTGGTAATTTTTGTACCGGGATTAGTGATATAAACATTATTGATATCTGAGGCCGAACCGGTTGGGTCTTTTAACCCTATGTGCGAATAGTTGCTAACACCTGCCAGGTAGCCAAAATTTTGGTTTGGATCATTGCCGTTAACACCTATCTGGTTAAAAATTTTGTTTCCATACTCACCCGTCATAAAAACGGTAAGGTCAAAATTTTTGTAGTTAAAGGTGTTGTTTATACCGTATTGGAATTTTGGCAATGGCGAACCTAAAAAGGTCTCATCATCAGCATCAATTTTACCATCCTTGTTGTTATCCTTATAAATAACGTCGCCTACCCAAACCCCGCCTGAGCCAGGTGTAATAGGTATTGCGCCGCTTCCGTTGTGCCATACCGCCGGGTATTTGGCAAAGTCGGCGGCATCTTTATACAAACCGAGTGTCTGATAGCCGTAAAATTCGCCGATAGACCTGCCTACAACAGTTTTAGTGTTGTTGCCGTAGATGGCTGGTGTACCCGAGGCTAATCCTCGTACTGTATTCTTATTTTGGGAGTATATAAGGTTAGTTTTCCAGCTAAAGTCCTTTGATTTAACATTTACGGTTGAAAGTGAAATTTCCACACCCTTGTTTTCTACCGAACCAATGTTGACATATGGGGCAAGAATAGCGCCCGGTGAATAACCCCCGGCAGCATAGGTTCCGGAATAATAGGGCAGGGTAAGGCTTAACAACAAATTACTTGTCTTCCGATCATAAACATCTCCGGTGAAAGTGATCCTGTTATTTAGCACACTAAAATCAAGCCCAAGGTTGTATTCCTTTGTCGTTTCCCATTTTATAAGCGGGTTTCCTAAAGTTGCTGTTATCTGTGAATTGCCGTACAACCCGGTTGCAACTGTCGATAGGGTGGAGCCGTAAGCATACTCGGCAATATTTTGATTGTTTACCAGGCCATAACTGAACCTAAGCTTTAAATCATTAATTGCCTTTACACTTTTCAAAAGAGCTTCATGATTCAATTTCCAGGCAATTGCACCCGAATAAGATGTGTTCCATCTATTGGCAGGGTCTATTTTAGAGGTGCCGTCCCTGCGAATAGTACCAGTTAACAAATATTTGTCGTCAAAGGTCAGGTTTGCCCGGCCAAAATAAGCCTCGAGCGAACCGTTCCCTTTAGAGCCTCCATTTATTGCAGTAGTGGGGTCTCCGCTGTTGATTGTTGTTACGTTGTTGCTTACAAAATTAGTTCGCGTTGCCGAAACCACACTGCCGTTGGTAACCTGCGCCTCGTGGCCCGCCGTGGCGCTAAGCCATAAGTTGTGTTTATCAAAATTAAAGTAATGGGAGTAGGTTAGATAGTTAGTGATCGATTTGTAAAAGTTTTGTGCGCTTGTTGAAGTCCCCTGGTTTGAAGTATGGGTATACGCGCCCATAACATAAGTAGGATTAAAATAATCCTCGCTGGCAAAATCAAAATTGCCGGATACTTCATTGTGAAGCGTCAGGTCCCTCGTAAACTGAATTTCGGCATACGCCCCTCCAATCAACTGGTACCTGCTTTTTAAATCGGTAACAATGGTGGCCAAAGCAAAAGGGTTTCCGCCAACCGCTCCATAAATATTAGGATCGTTACCGCCCCAGGTGCCGTCGGGATTTTTAACCTCAACATCAGGGGTCTGGTTCAGGGCTTGCAAAATTACGCCGGTATTAGATGTTGCTACGTTTTCGCCGGTGTGAGCAAAAGACAAATTGGTGCCTATTTTTAACCAGCTGGTTGTTTTATTATCTAAACTTAGTTTTAGGGTGGTTCTTTTAAAATCTGAACCTACAGCTATACCTTTCTGTGAAAAATATGTTCCCGATAAAAAGTAAGTCGTTTTTTTATCGCCACCGCTTATTGATAAATTATGATTTTGCACGAGGGCGTTTCTGTACAGGCCTTTCTGCCAGTCAGTGCCCACGCCCAGGTATTGTGGATTGGCAAATTGCGGGCGCAGATCATAGCCAATAATGGCGCTTTTTTCGTTCATAAATGTAGCATATTGCCGCAAATTCATTACTTTATAATATTTTGGCAATGATTGTTCGCCGCCATATCCATCATAGCTTATAACAGCCGGTCCCGAAACACCCTTTTTTGTAGTTATAATTATTACCCCGTTTGACGCCTGGGAGCCGTATATTGCCGTCGCCGACGCATCCTTCAATATATCAATAGATGCAATATCTGAGGGGTTAATAGTGGCAAGCGGATTGCTACCCTCTGAGAAATTGTTGGAGTTGCTGCCCGGTCCGGCGGTATTTGGGATTTGAGCATTAGGCGGTATTTGTACCCCATCGATAACATACAAAGGCGGGGCGTTAGTAAAGCCGCCGATGCCCCGTATCTGAATATTAACATCACCGCCCGGCTGGCCCGAAACCTGCTGAACTACCACGCCGGCAACTTTACCCTGTAGAGCCTGGTCTATAGTAGTAGGATGCGTTTCAACAAGGTTTGTTGCCGCTACCGACGAAATCGAACCAGTGAGGTCCGGCCTTCGTGCACTGCCGTATCCAATAACAACTACTTCATTTAAGTTGCTCACTGCCGGGATCATCTTAACATTGATCAAAGTGCTTGAACCAACATATATTTGCTGTGTTGTATAGCTGATAAAGGTGAAAATCAACACATCTGTTGGTTTGGCCATAATAGAGTAAGTACCATCTATTGCAGATACAGCCCCGGTTTTGGAGCCACTAACCCTGATACTTACCCCAGGCAAAGGTTTGGAATCGTCGGCGCCTGTGATAGTTCCTGTAATCCGGTTAGTTTGCGCGTAACCGGACACTGCAACTAACATGGTTGTAATAAAAAGCAAAATGCTGCAACTTATTCTTCTTCTTCGTAAATTTCTATCCATCTTGTAAAGGAATTTTAAGGTTTTTTAATAATTGGTTCATCATTGTTTGGTTGTTAAAGGGGTTTAATTTTTATTCATATTTTATTGTTTTTATTATTATTTACCCTGGTAAAAACGCGCCGGTAACGGTCATTAATAACATTTGCCGAACCTGATTTTGGCTATGCAATCGATTGCGGAAAAAAGTGTCTGAAAAACTCCACCGGTTCTTACCGCAAACAAAAAAAATAAAAATGACCTCGTTGGTTTGTTAGTTTATAATCGGAGAACACAGCAGGGGATTAACCTCGCTGCATTGAATACGCGTTCTCAGAAAATGAAATTATGATAGTTTTAAAAAAGGAGATGGCCGACTTGATAACGTTTATAGACCAAATGTTAACCTTCGTGTAAATGATTGTTAATAAGGCAATTATCTTGTTTTAAATTGGAGAAGTATCGGATTTTGCGATAGGTTGGCGATTTACGAGATGGAACTGTCTCTATTTTGTGACAGAATCACGCGCGAAACGATTGGTAATTTGATGAGAAAACTAAAATATCCGGATAAACTTTACGGGTTAGCTCCCGCTATTGCCAGGTTCTGCCGGCATTTTTTTTTGCCGGATAGAATCAGCGTATGCAGAGGGGAGTATATTATACTCGTCTTTGAACAATTTTGTAAAATATTTCGGGGTGTTAAATCCTACTTCGTACGATATCTGGCTGATATTCATTTGGCTATTTTCCAATAAGTACACCGCTTTTTTCAACCTTATCGACCGGATAAATTCAACAGGCGACTTACCCGTAATCATTAACATCTTTTTATATAGTGAAACCCGGCTCATATTCATCTGCCGGCTCAATTCTTCCACAGAAAGATTGTAGTTTAAAATATTCTGCTCAATATAATCAACAATGCTCCTTAAAAGTTTCTCGTCGTCAGATTCAATAGCGGTTTCATGTAGTTGCACATTCATTTGTTTTTTATAGGTACGTTTAAAGCTGTCATGCAGGGTGAGCAGGTTTTTTATTTTTGAAAGCAGGATCTCAAAGTTGAATGGCTTGGTCATGTAGTCATTAGCGCCAATTTCGAGGCCTTTTAATTGCTCTTCCTCACCGGTTAAAGCTGTTAATAAAATAACAGGGATGTGCATAGTGCGTTTATCGTCCTTAACTTTTTTACAAAGATCAATACCATTCATTTCGGGCATGCTGATATCGCTAACCATAATATCGGGGTGCTGTGACAGGGCCTTTTGCCAGCCTTCCCTGCCATTTGAGGCTTCAATAATAAAAAAAGTATCCTTTAGGTTGTCCTTTAAGTAAAAACGAAAATCATCGTTATCTTCAACCAATAATACCACTGGCTTTTTATTGGCATATTGGCGCTTAAGGCACTCATTATTCTTTTCAATCTCAGTTCCGTTCAAATATTCCGGATTTTCTGAGTTATCAACCAAAGCGGATGGGGTACTATTTACGGCAGCCACCGGCAACCGGATAATGAAGCAGCTGCCGTGGTCGGGCTGGCTTTCAACGGTTATTTCGCCGCCATGCATTTTTACAAATTCGCGGGTTATGGAAAGCCCGATACCGCTGCCCTGGTTGATCAGCGATTCGGGAACATCATGCTGAAAAAATCTTTCAAATATCTTATCGTGTTTTTCATAAGGTATACCTATACCTGTGTCGATTACCTTAATTTCGATCATCTCAGGATCATCAGGCGCTGTTATTTCGCCCGCTCTATTTAGTAACACACTTACATGGCCCCCCTTTGATGTAAATTTGAATGCGTTTGAAAGCAGGTTGAATAATATCCGCTCTATTTTGTCATGATCGAAACATGTCTTTAATGTTTCAATGTCGCTATCAAAAGCAAAACCAATACCTTTTTCGGAGGCGATATCCGTAAACGAAAAAGAAATTTCTTTGATAAATTTTGCAATATCCCCTGGTTTGCTATGTAATTTTAATTCCTGCACTTCCATTTTACGGAAATCGAGCAGTTGGTTTACCAGGTTCAATAAGCGTTTGGCATTTCGCCTTATCATATTCAACTGCTGCTTTTGTCCGGCGTCCGCATGGTTGATCATATTATCAACGGGGGCCATTATTAAAGACAGCGGTGTTCTGAATTCATGGCTTACATTGGTCAAAAATTTAATTTTTAGTTGGTCCAGTTCCCGCATGCGTTTAACTTCCTGCCGCTCCAATTCTATTAACTGCTTTTCTTTTTCTTCAGCAAATTGTTCTCTTATTTTTTGTATTCCGCGCCGGCGTATTAAAAGGAGTATGGCGGCTACAAGCGCGAGATAAATAATATAAGCAAGCGTGGATTTCCAAAATGGGGGCAGCACTTTAATTTTTAAGGCTATGGATTCAGGCGTGCGCACGCCCTCTGTGTTGATGGCGCGAACTTTAAAAACATAGTCGCCACCGTCAAGGTTGGTATAGGTAGCTTTTCGGATAGCATTATTCGCGTTAAGCCACCCTTTGTCGAAATTCTCCAGCATGTATTGATGCGTTATTTTATTGGGATTAATAAAATCTAACGCAGCAAACTCAATTGTGAAAACGTTTTCGCTGTGATTTAGCGTTATTTCGTGCGTGGCGGAGATAGCCTTCGATAATATAACATGACCATTTAATTCTTCATTAGGTGCTATGCTTCTATTAAATAGCTGGAAATCCGTAAAAATTAATTTAGGGTTATCAATATTGGGATGAATGCTTAAAGGGTCGAAAATATTAAAGCCATGGCCACCGCCAAATATCAATTCGCCCTTGCTGGTTTTCAGAGCAGCATTTACGTTGAACTCCCTCCCTTGAAGCCCATCTGTTTCATCAAAATTTTCGAACCGGAAACCATATGCGCCATTGCCGGGTATTAATGTTATCCGGTCCAACCCGTTCGACGTACTTACCCACATCGCTCCCTTATTATCTTCCAGTATATTTAAAGCCTGGTTGTCAGCCAACCCATTTCTTTTCGTAAACGATGTGAATAGCTTCGTTTTAGGGTTCAACATACTTAACCCACCCCGGGTCGCTATCCACATCAAGCCGCGGCTGTCCTGGGTGATACTATTTACGTTGCTGCTGGTTAAACTGTTTTCATTATTGTTTTTCTGATAATGAATTATCCGGCGTTCGTTTTTTAATATTACATCCACGCCGAAGTAACCGCCCACCCAAATGTTGCCCTGCTTATCCTCAAAGATGGCGGAGACGTATGGGCATCTTATAGCAGTTTGGTTATAGGGATGATAAAATATTTTTTTTGAGCGGTCAAAAATCTCCAAACCGCCGTCAAAAGTGCCTATCCACAACCGGCCCGCAGAATCTTCAAGAATACTCCATATCCTGTCATCAGCAATGCTGTTGGCTACCTTATCGTTATGTTGATAATGGGTAAATGTTTTTCCGTCAAAACAATCGAGCCCTCCAAAATAAGTTCCTATCCATAATTTTTGTTCACGATCGATGCATAAACTAACAATAATATCATTATTCAGGCTGTTCGTATTTTCCGGGTCGTGTTTATACTGTTTATACTTTCCGGTTCCACGGTTAAAATAAATTAACCCTCCTCCATTTGTCCCGATCCACAAATTGCCGTTTTTATCTTCAATAAATTTATCAACGTCTTCAAAACTCAAACTTTCCGGATCGGAAGCGAAATGCCTGTAGAGCGGGAACCTGATAATGTTTTTATGATAATAGCTTATACCTTCTTTAAAAGTACCAGCCCAAATAATGCCGGTGTTGTCTTTGTAAAGCGTCGCTGTGTTCTGTCCCAGTGATTTTGCGTCATCTTCCCTGTTGAGTAAATAGGTAATTCTGAAGTTTTTTTTATCCAACACGTTTATTCCGCCATGATCAGTAGATATCCACATCAGGCCGTCGTCACCCTGGATGATATTAGTAATGATGTTTGACGTGAGCCGCATTCCTGCCGATTCCTTTGTGATGTGCTGAAACCGTCCCGTCTGGGGGCTGTAATAATAAGCGCCGGACTCCGAATTGGAGTTAAACACCCAAAGATCGCCGTCACTGTCAACAGTTATTGAGTAGTTCTTATTCTTATTATTAGCAGCTTTGTTAAAAATATCTGTATGATACGTAATCGCATTACGTTTTATATCAAACATTTCTACTACGCCGTCGTCATAAGCAAGCCATATATTGCCGGTAGTATCCTGCACAATATCTGTAACGGAATTTGAATATAAAGATGGATTGGAATTATGGTGATGATAATAACGCCTGGTAGTTTTTTTGAGCTCATTATACCGGTAAAGCCCCGCTTGCGGACACAAAAACCAAACGTCGCTTTTCCCGCTGCGGAGTATCCTGGTAACAAGGGGATACCCCGGCAGTTTTAAAGGATTGACCACTGACGATATATCGCTGTTAAACTGCTCGGTTTCGGGGTCATAAAAGCAATATCCGGCACGGGTTGTTATCCATAATTTTTTGCCCGGCCCTTCACAAATATTGGTTATAAAATCATCATTAATGGAGTTTTTATTACTTACGTCATGCTTAAATACCTTAAAGGTATAACCATCATAGCGGTTAAGGCCCGATGCCGTACCGAACCACATGAAGCCTTCGGAATCTTTAAATATGCAGTTTACCTGGTTGTGCGACAGTCCGTTGCTTATATTGAGCCGCGAAAATTGGTACTGACTGTTTTGCGCAAAATTGTTCGTATAAGCAAAAAACAACGCTGAAACGACAATATAAAGTTTTACGCGCATTGAAATATAGTTGAAACCTTCGAACTTAGGAACCTGCCCCCTTAATAAGCAGGTACACTAAGATAGCATAAAAGTAAGATAAACCCGTAACTAATGTTATAAAAGTCTCGATTACTGTACACCTGGCCACCGGAAAAAAAGAAATGCGCTCCGTATCTCACCCCGGAACGCATCAACCCGTATTTTATCAAATAAATTAAGGGCTTTCATCAACTAAAAACTATCTTTTATTACATTATGCGATGCTGCAGCTGAACTGCCGGGGCATTGCGAAACGTTTTTCACCGCAACTTCACTGTCATTGGTTTACCGTAGTACTTAATGGTTTCGTCAACATTAGTCGTTGCTATTGAGCCTGAACCATGTTTGCCGTCGACCATAACAATATTGAAGATATGTTGCTTTAACATACCCGGGAAATTGCCCTTGATACCTGATATACTTAGTTCCTTCCGTTTGTCATTCCAGGCAAGAGTAAAGGTGGCGTATTGCCCTTTCTCATAATTGTAATTATCATTCTCGTCCTCATAAAAGGTGAACCGGCCATCAGCACCCGGGTAAACGCGCAGTTCAATAACCTTATTGGTTTTTTGGGTAGCATATTCAACTTCAGGACCCATTGGGACGATGGAACCGGCACGCACATATAATGGCATTACATCTATCGGCGCAGCCGCATCAATTGTTTTGCCTCCTTCGGTCTTTTCGCCGGTCCAGAAATTATACCACAGCTCCGATCCCGGTAAATAAACTTTTCTTCCTGCTTTGCCTTTGGCGGTTACCGGGTTAACTAAAAATGCGGGGCCGAACATATACTGATCAGGTATTTTATAAACGTTGGTATCATTCCTGAAATCAAATGCCAGCGACCGCATCATGGTGTAATTATCTGATGTAACTTTTCCAGCAAGTGAATAAATATAAGGCAGCAGGCGATAACGTAATTTGTCGTATTTTAAAAGAATTGCCCTTGTGTCTTCATCCCAGTTCTTTGAAAATATAGCCCGTTCACCATTGCCGTGGATGCGCATAATGGGACAAAATGCACCGAACTGGAACCAGCGGGTAAACAGTTCCCTGAATTCGGGTTTCGACCAATCGGGAATGGTCCAGTTGTACTGGAATCCGCCTATATCCGAGGTCCAGTAAGGAATGCCGGATACGCAGTTATTGATGCCTTGCGGTACCTGGCTTTTTAACGCGTCAAACGAGCAGGAAATATCCGATGTCCATATCACCGCAGCATTTCGCTGCTCGCCGGCAAAGGTCTGCCTGAGCAGGAAAAAGCCTCTTTTATTAGGAATATCCCGCCGCCAACCCTGGTAGATGCCGGTAGAATGCTCCAGCGAATAGGTGTTAAAATAGTCAATGCCCTTACCGGTCCAAAAGTCGGCTTTCCTGCGTTCGTCCAATAACAGGCCATTGTCAGGCTCACATTGATCAACCCACCAGGCATCCCAACCATATCTTTTAACCAGGCTGTCGCGCGCCATGTCCCAGTATAATTCACGGGCTTTTGGATTGTGTGCATCATAATAAGTATCAAAGGTATGGCTGACAACATTATCCCAGGTAATACTGGTTAATCCGCCCATTTTTTTCAGGGTATCAAAGTCTTTTGTTCCTTTACCAAATACAGGCCAGATGGATATCATCCCATGAATATTGGCCTTGTGCAATTTATCCACCAGGTTTTTGGGGCTGGGATAACGGCTCGGGTTCATTATATGGGAGCCGATCGGGAATGGGTCCCAATAATACCAATCCTGCACGATAACATCTACCGGGATGTGATTATTGCGGTACCCATCCTTTACCGAAAGTATTTCATCCTGGCTCATATACCTGTTCTGCGACTGGAACAAGCCGAATGCCCATTTGGCAAACATAGGAGCTTTGCCCGTTGCTGTGCGATACAGATTAATGATCTGGTCGAAACCGGGTCCATAAAAAAAGTAATAATCAGCCTGTTTTCCACTCTCAGATATATATTTAAATTTGGTATTGCCGGCTTCGCCTCCGTAAAAGTTCGATGCTGAATAGTTGTCCCACATTAACCCATAACCCTTAGTGGATAATAATACCGGAACAGCACCTGTCATATACTTTATCGTCAAATCCTGGTTTCGGCCTTTATAGTTGATAGAGCCAGTATCGGTAGGGTGGGAACCCAGGCCGAAAAGCGCCTCGTCCTTTGGTGAATTGAATTGGGTGGATATATTGTAGGTGCTTATTCCGGCAATGGTGGCCGGGGTAATGCTTTTGTTATCTTCAGAAGTTATCTCTTTGCCGTGAAGGTCGTAATAGCTAACATTGTTGGTGGCCTTGTTTATTATTACTTTCAACTTTGCGGTTATGATGGTAACCTGGTTCTTGTTTTCTGAAACCTTAAACGACGGAAAACTCCATTTTGCGTTTACGATTAGCGAGGGCTTGTTGACAAAACCGTTGAAAATTGTATATTTTACTTCGATGATATCATCCCGGCAAACGGTAACCTTCATCAGGCCGTTATCTAATTTAAATAAAAGCCCGTTAGCCTCTTTTTTGTAGGAGATAACCGAGGCGTTCGCAGCGGGTATTGTTATAGTTAAGAGCAATAAAATGGCTGTCAATATTTTGAACAGCGTAGAATTTAACATAACTTTTGTGTTTGTCATTAATACAGGGATATATAGGCCTATTTATTTTATTGGTTATATCTCATTTTTCGCAAGCGAAATGATAATCAATAAAAACAAGCTGTTTAAAAACAGGTATGCCAAACCGTTCCGGTACGGATAAATTTGAGCTGCCAATATTTTAGTACCGCCTTAGGTTTATTGATTCGGCGATAAAAGTATAGAGGAGGAAAATGGAAGAGGGGGTACAAAAGTTACAAAATAGAGTATGAAATGTTAAAATTGTCTAAAAAAAACAATAGTCTTTGGAAATGATAGTAACTAAACCACCTAAACCGTTATTCAAGCTTTGATAGTCTCCATCAAACGCTTATTTATGTTCTGCTCCGAAGCTGGAACGGAACTGCGATGTTTCCCTTTCAGAATTTGTTCAAAAAAATCAATTACAAATTGGAGTGTCTTATTTCTCGCCAATAATTCTTGCAACGCCGGCAGCCGAATATAAAATCTTACATCTTTCATGGAATAATCGCAGATATTTAATATGTTGCGGTTAATCCCAATTATTATTTATGAGAACCCTTTTATTGCTTATACTTTTTATGCCGGTAAGCTGTTTTGCCAATAGTTCTGATAAAACAGATAGTCTAATAAAAGTTTTAAAAACCGAGCTCGGGAAATCAGATGAATACCTGGCAAAGAAAGAATTACACATTAAGAAATTAAAAGAAAGCGAAAGTAAAATAGGTAAAGATAATTACCAGGCCCGGTTTACTTTGGCCAACTGGCTGTATGACGAATATAAATCATATCAGTTTGATTCCGCGTATGTATATGTTAATAAAATGATTAAAATTAGCAAGCGCGTAAACTACAAACCTAAAGAGTACTACAGTGAAGTTAAATTAGGTTTTATTTTACTTTCCTCCGGATTGTTTAACGAAACATTCAGGGTGCTTGGCAAGGTTGATGTTAATAAACTGGAGGATTCTGTAAAATCAGAGTATTACTTTTTAATGGGGCGGAGCTATTATGACCTGGCTTATTATAACCACGATAAATATTTTAGTCCGTTCTACATCGAATCCGGAAACCGGTATCTTGATTCGGCAATTTATTTTAGCGGGGATAATGCTATCAATAAAACCTACTTCACCGGTTTGCAAAAGCTGCAGGAAGAGGATTTTGAGCAGGGTGCCTATGCTTTTCAGAAATTACTAAGAAAAAGTTCTCCAATATCCATGCACTTACGGGCAATGGTAAGTTGTTCGCTCGGCGAGATCTATATAAAAAGCGATAAGCCGGAGGAAGGGTTGAATATGACAATTGAATCCGCAATTGC